>JAJDZO010000217.1 GCA_022824605.1 Acidimicrobiia bacterium | reverse complement strand
TGCAGGGCTGCCTCAAGCCCGGCGCGCTGGGAGTCGCCGAGACCGGGCGCGAAGTCGATCAGGTCGGCCAGGCAGTAGTCGGCTTCGCTCTGCCAGTCGAGGCGCGGCGCTGCGGATTCGGTCCGATGCTCCAGCTCGTCTACGAGATTCTCGGCTTCCTGCTCGGCCTCCAGCTCCCGGGCGAGTCTGGTCTCGACGGCGCCTGCCGCGCGGAGCCAATGGTCGACCAGGGCCTCGATCTCGGCGTACAGGAGTGCCCGCAGGTCATCCGGGTTGCGGATCGCGGCGTCTTCGTCGCTGGCGCCGGACCCAGATCCGGGTTGCGCCGCCGCCGCGGTGGCCGGCGCGTCGAGACCCGCCGACTCGATGAGACTGCCGGCCTCTTTCGCCCACTGCAGGATCTCTTCGGTCCATTCGCTTCCGGCGGCATCCAGGAGTCGGGTGTTCTCGGATAGTCGCTCAGAAGCCTGATCGGCCGCTGCCGCTGCCTGTCTGTGTGCCGATTCCGACTGCTCCAGCCTTCGTTCGGCGGCCTGCTCGGCGCTCAGCGCGTCATGCATGTGTTCGGCATCGGTGCGGCGACGGGCGACCGCCGTGGTAACGGCGTCCAGCCTCTGCTCGACGGGGCGGGGGTCGAAGGGCGGCGGATCGGAAGGGCCACGGTCGCTCGCGCCGGCTTCGGCCGGTGCGACCGGCCCCGGCGGTCGTCGATCCAGGCGGCAGCGTTGCGCCAGCTCGCCCGCCTCGGCCAGATCGGTATTGAGAGCGTCGCAGTCGCTGCGGGCGGTCCGCTCGGCCCGGCCCAGTTCGTCGGCGTCCTTGGACGCTCGCCGCTCGGCAGTCTGGACCCGGACGGTGGCCGTCTCGCGCTGCTTGGCCAAGTCGTGCACGAACTTGCGGAGATCCTCGAGTTGCTGGCCCCGCTCGTATGCCTGCGACCTGCGGAGCGCCTCGATCTCGCGGCGCAGTCGCCGCTCGTTGCCTCCGAGTTCGTCCAGTTGGGCGTCGAGACGGGCTATCTCGGCCTCTGCGGCCTCTGCGGCCCGTCGCCGTTTCTGCTCGTTGCGGCCGCAGTCGCTCTGGGCGGCGAGTCGCCGGCGACCCTCGTCGATCCGTCGTCGCAGGTCGCTTCGACAGTAGGACCCGTAGACGTCGAGAAGGCCCCGGACAGCACCAAGGGTCTGTGCCAGAGCAGCGACGCTGCGGCGGTGTTCCTCCAGGTCGTCGAGGGGCCGCGCAGCATCGGTCAGAGCCCGCTCGGAGACCTGGGGCAGCGCGTCAACCAGATAGTTCCGCAGGTCAAGGTCGATACGGTCGCCGACCCGTGGACTGCGGACCTTGTTGAGCAGGCTGATGTGTTGCTCGATGGACGCACCGCCGAAGAGGCGCTGCTCCACCGCTCGCCGGTAGTCGCGGCGATGGCGCTCGCTGAACACCTCGTCGCTGCCAAGGGCAGCCCGCAGACCCTCCGACGACAGCGCGACTCCTCCGGAGACCAGGTCCAGATCGATCCCGGGGCGCTTTGACGTCAGGAACCACCAGGTGTTGACCCGCTCGGACTGCCGGTTGGCCTTGATCCCGCAGCCGCATACCTGGAACTCGCCCTGTCGTTCGAACTCGACCCAGAGGTAGCCCGCGGGCTGGGCGTCGTGTCGTCCGTTGAGCATCCAGGACTTGAGAATGCCGCTCTGCTCGCCGGCGGCGTCGATGCGGCCCTCGCGGGTAGTCAGCAGGAAGGGCAGCAGCATGTTCATCGCCGTGGACTTGCCCGAACCGTTGACGCCGCGCAGTAGCAGGCGTCCGCCCGCGAAGTGCAGCACCTCGTCGCCGTACTGGTAGACGTTGATGATCCCGGCTCGGTTCAGCCGCCACCGGCAGGCGATGTTCGCCCCGTCAGGATCCCCGCCCGCTGCTGGCTCGCTCACGGCGGGGGAAGATACCGCGCTGCTACGACACCAATTCGAGCGTCGAGTGTGAACAGGTCGAGCGTGCCGGTGTTGAACCGTGAAAGAGCACCTAGATGCATGACTGTCACACCCCTGTGGCATCGTGTGTTCATGCTTGTGGAAGTCGCTCGACGGGCTGAGGCCACCGTCAAAGAGATGCTGGCGCTGGTGAACGCTGGCGGCGTGTCGTGCGCGGAGATGCGCGAGATGCTGGCGGTGTCCAAGGTGACGACGGCGATCATCGCGGCCGCTCAAACGGCGGCCGCGGCCAGCATCGCGGAGCGCGAACGACACGGCGACGGCGGAACCGAGGTACTCGCTGACGCGGCCGGGTTGTCGCGCCAGGAGGCCCGCAGCCAGGTCAAGACGGCCCGGGCGCTGCGGGATGCGCCGAAGCTGCGCGACGCGGTGGAGTCGGGGCGGGTGTCTGTGGCCAACGCCAAGCGTCTGGCCGACGCAGTGGAGAAGACCAGCGTCGCAGATGCCGAAGGCGATGGGGATCTGTTGGCCAAGGCGCAGTCTTTGCGGCCTGAGCAGTTCACCAAGCAGGCCCGCCGCTGGACGGTGGACCGCCAGGGCGACGGCGGGGCGTCTGAGCATGCTCGCCAGCGGGCGAGGCGTTGTGTGCGCATGTGGGACGGCGACGACGGGATGGTGCACCTGCGAGGCGAGTTCGACGCGGTCACCGGCCGTCGCATCCGCAGCCGGCTGCGCTCCGACGCCAGCCGAATGTTCGACGCCGACAAGCGCAACGCCAACAAGCACGCCGCTCACGGCAACGGCAATGCCGCCGGCAGCATCGGCGCTCACGGCAACGGCAACGGCGCTCACGGCAACGGCAATGCCGCTGGCAGCGTCGGCGCCCACGGCAACGGCGCCCATGGCAACGCCGCCGGCAGCATCGGCGGCGCCGGGCGGCGCAGCTTCGACCAGTGCATGGCCGACGCCCTCGACAACCTCACCTCCAACGGCGGCACTCGCGCAGGAAGCGGCGGGGAGCCCTACGCCGACATCTGCGTGGTCGCCCACGTCGACGAGGCCACCGGCGAACTCATAGCGGAACTCCCCGACGGCGAACGACTGCCACCACCGGTGCTGGAAGAACTGGCCTGCGACGCCCGCCTCACCGGGGTGATCTACGACCGCAAAGGCCGAGCCATATGGCGCACCCACCCCAAGCGGCGCGCCACCGAGGCCCAACGCCAGATGCTGATCGCCCGCGACGGCGGCTGCTTCGCCTGCGGAACCGTCCCCGACATGTGCGACATCCACCACGTCGAACCGGTTTCACAAGGTGGACCCACCAGCCTTGACAACCTCGTGCTGGCCTGCTGGCAGCACCACAACGCCGTGCACCACTTCGGCTGGCAGATACACGGACCACCCGGCAACCGCACCCTCCACCCCCCAGACACGATAACCCACGGACCCGCCCACGCCCCCGACCACTCAAGTCCGCGGTGGGTACGCACCACCCAGGGCAGGTCAGGCTGGCACGGATCAGGCTCGTCACCGCGGGTGCAGGCAGTCGACGACGGTGGCGGCCATGGCAATCCCGGGCCATCAGATGCAGGCGTCATCGCGAGGCCCCGGTCCGGGCCGGCGGCCGCCCGGGCGGTGCTTCGCGGCGCTAGATCCGAGCCGCTGTTCACCCCCGACTAGCCGACAGCGGAATCAGAACCGTCGCCCACGGAGCGCGCACCGCCCACGTCCGGCTCTGGCCGCCTGCTGGGTGCAGTCGATGCCGGGGAAGGGGCGAGCGTCGTCCACGTCCGGCTCTGGCCGCCTGCTGGGTGCAGTCGATGCCGGGGAAGGGGCGAGCGTCGTCCACGTCCGGCTCTGGCCGCCTGCTGGGTGCAGTCGATGCCGGGGAAGGGGCGAGCGTCGTCCACGTCC
>JAJDZO010000056.1 GCA_022824605.1 Acidimicrobiia bacterium | reverse complement strand
GAAGCAGCCTCGATGTGCCGCTCATACTCGGTGTGGTGTCGAAAGCGCCTGCGCACGACCGGAGCGAGGTGAAAACGCCAGAACGTTGGAACTGAGACGCAGCGCGCATAGTCGCAGTCCGGTGGCCACACCGGCAGGTCGGGCAGGATCCGGGCACGCAGATCCTCAAGTCGCGCCGACACCAATCCCGGCCCAGCGGCCACCAGTGGTAGTAGACGGTTGGCTTCCCTGCGCGCCAAGCGAGGCAGTCCTGGATCGTTGGCGACCACATGTATGAGGTCGCGAGCCTCGGCTACGGCGTTACGCACTATCAGAACGCTACTTTGCCATAGTGACATGCAGTTGCATGGCAATCTCCAGAGCAGCTTGACGTTGTGAGGAGAACATCAACAGGGTGGGGTGGCGTGGGATAGAAGGTCGGTGACATTGAGGGGGACGCTGGTTTGGGCTGGGTGCAGGGTCACGTTCCTGAACGGCTCGACCAGGTAGTGGACCTCGGGCTCGGCGTCGGGATCCTCGGGGACTGACACCACTGCTAGACGCCAGCGTTCGGCGTTGTTGTGGGCCTTGCCGACCTGGCGGCGGCTGACGCTGATCTGTTCGGTCTGGGGCAGATGGCCCTTTACCTCGATGAAGTAGCAGGTCCCGCTATTGCGATCGGTCGACAACACGTCGTAGCCGGGGTTGGTGTGGGGCTGCTCCTCAGGCACCCGGCCCAACTTGCGTTCCGCCTTCATCACCGCGGCCACCGCTCGACGGTCGGTCTCGGCCTTGACGGCTGGATGGACGGAGTTGCTTGACCGGCCGACCACCTGGTCCAGCAGTCCCTGGGGCACTACGAGTGCGGCCGCCACGATGGTCGGCGGGCTGTTGTGTAGGTCGTCCTCCTGGGTCAGCTCCAGGCGACGGCGAGTCAGGCGGGCCTCCAGCCCATCGGCGCGGACCCGGGCCCGGCCCGAGTTGAGGCGAGGCTTGCGGCCCTTGATCTCCTGTGCCTTGATCTCGTCAGTGCGCTGATCCCAGTAGCGGATCTCGGACTGCAGGCGTTGGCGCACCGCCTGCCACACCCTGGTAACCCGGGCGTGAGTGACGGCTACGATCTCATCGAAGTGCGGCCCCGCGAGGTGTTCGATGGCCCACGACCTGGCGGTGTCCTCCGCGGTGCGATCAGCCCAATCCAGATCGAGACAGCCATCAAGCAGCGTCCGTTGCGCGTCGGTCACCGGCGCATAGTTGAGGTAGGGCTCGTCGCCGGGATCACTGGCCTTGCCGTGACGGTCGATCTCGACGTAATGGAACCGGCGAGAGACCACCTGTCGGACGCCGCGAACCTCGCGTCCGTCGGTGATGGTGTGGTCGAGGTACACCAACAGGCGCGGATCGGTCGAGGGATCGTTCTCGTCCACCAGCACCGCACCCCGCTGCAGCGTCTCTCCGTGGTCCGCCATCACCTTGTTGACGACGGCAGCCAGCAGCGGTGTTCCCGGTGATATCAGCTCCGCTCGCACCGCGCCACCGGATGCTCCCGTGCCAGCACCGCTGGGCGCGACGTGAGCCTTGTCGAAGGTGACCCGCTCGTAGCGATCGTGTACCGGACCCAGATCGACCGCGGCACAGCCCCGGACCGCGGCCGGAACGCGGGTGATCTCGAAGCGGCCGTGCTCGCGTCCTGCGATCCGTCCGCCGTACATGCGAAGCGCCTCGGCGAAGAACGACTCCACGAACCAGGGTTGCAGCCGGCGGGCCCTAGCGATCTCCATGTTGCGGCGGATCTTGTCGTTGGCGGCCGGATCGGCCAGCTCCGACACCAACGCCCTCTCGTGGAGCACGTCCTGCATCTGGCGGCCGATGTCGCCGTCGATCACCTCCTCCATCCAGGCGGCGTGAGCAGGATCGGAATCAGAAGCGATGGCCCGCATCAACAGATCCCTCAACGAGGTGTTGATCTGAGCGTCGCCCAGCACGTCGTACACCTGATCGCCATAGGTGCCGCGCTGCTCCTCGATCTTGGCGAAGAGCCGCTCGAACACCTTGCCCTCACGGGTCTCGTGAGCGACCAGGTTCCACAGATGGCACGGCCGGTGTTGGCCGATGCGATGAACCCGCCCGAAACGCTGCTCGATGCGGTTCGGGTTCCACGGTAGGTCGTAGTTGACCACCAGGTTGGCTGCCTGCAGGTTGACACCCTCGCCGGCCGCGTCGGTGGCCACCAGCACCCGCACCGCCGGATCCACCCGGAACCGGTCCTGGATGGCCCGACGGTCATGTCGCTTGATGCCACCGTGGATCCGGACCACCGCCTCCGGGCGGCCCAGCTCGTCCTCGATCTTGCGGGCCACATACTCGAGGGTGTCTTTGTGCTCGGAGAAAACGATCAGCTTGCGAACCGGTTCCGCGTCGCCATGCGTGCAAGATCCGGCTGCGAGAGAGTCCGAAGAAGCCGTTGCGGCGAAGTGCGCTGAGCGCAGCAGATCGCGCAACTCGAGCCACTTCTTGTCGACACCGCTATGGCGCACGTCCTCAGCCAGCTTCACCAACTCGTTGAGTTCGGCTACCTCGATCTCCAACTCCTCGGCGGTGCCGGCCGCGGTGGCCGCGTCGATCACGATGTCCTCAAGCTCCTCACGCTCGGAGTCGCCGAAGTCGTCGAAGTCGAAGTCCTCCGGATCGGCGACCCTTACTCCCTTCGGCCAATCAATCGCCGGCACCGGCTTACCGGACGCAGCCAGACGCCGCAGCAGCTCGGCCTGCTCGGCGAGGCGGTCACGCCGACGGCGCAGCGACTGGTAAATGGCAGCCGGAGACGATGCCAAGCGCCGCTGCAGGCCGGCCAGCGCGAATCCGACGATGATGCCGCGGTTTGCTTCTCCCTCCTCTCGCATCCGTGCTGCCCGATTCATGCCCTCGCTCACATACCGGGTGACCGCTCCGTAGAGCTCGGTCTCGGGCTTCGACAGCTCGAACTTCAGGCTGTGGGCATGACGCTGAGGGAACAGGCGCCTGCCCTCGAAGGTGCGCAGGTTCTCCTTGATCAGCCGGCGCATCACATCGCTCACATCAGGTACGGCTCGTCCGTCGTCGGCATCGGCGTGGCCGCCGCGTAGACGGCCAGCGAAACGCTCTGGATCGATCAACGTCATGAAGGCCAGGAAGTCTTCGTTCTTGCCGTTGTGGGGCGTCGCCGTCAACAACAGCAGATGCCGGGTGCGTTCCCGCAGCGCCTCACCCAGCCGGAAGCGCTTGGTGCGACGGAGCTCCTCGCCGTAGCGGTGGGCCGACATCTTGTGGGCCTCGTCGACGATCACCAGATCCCACTCCGACGCCTCGACCTTGGCGGTCAACTCGTCGGAGCGAGAAAGCTGGTCCATGCGAGCGACCAGAAAGTTGTTCTCAGTGAAGGGATTGCCCGTGCGCGAAACCTCGACCGCGGCCCTCGACATTAGCTCGAACGACAAGCCGAACTTTTCCGACAGCTCGTCCTGCCACTGCTCCACCAGGCTGCCCGGCGCCACGATCAGACAGCGGGCCACATCGCCGCGCAACACCAGCTCACGGATCAGCAGACCCGACATCACCGTCTTGCCCGCGCCCGGATCGTCGGCCAGCACGAACCTCAACGGCTGCTTGGCTAACAGCCGGTTGTAGACGGCATCGATCTGGTGCGGATACGGCTCGATGTTCGACGTGTCCACCGCCGCGAACGGATCAGCCAGATGAGCCCCTCGCATACGTCGAGCCTCCGACGCGAGACGGAACATGGCGCCATCGGCATCGAAGCTCCAGCGTCGCTGCGACACCTCGGCCAAGCCCGCGAGGTCTTCGGCGCCGATGACCCGCTCCCCCAGCCGCCCGTCGGTGGTGCGGTATATGACAACCGCCGAGCCGGTGCCGTGGGTCTCGACAGCCACCAACGTCACCGTCGTACCGGCCACCACCCCCGACAGCCGCATTCCCACAGACAGATCGCCGAAGCTCAACGTCATGGTGTCGACGCGTTGCTTTGAGATCGGTTGCTCATGGCATCGCCTCCGGCTCGATGGCGCCTGACAGGGCTACTACTCCCCTGTTGAGCGCATCGACAGTGTGGCGGGCTGCGGTCGCGGTCTGTGGATCGGGGGCGATTGCGGCGATGCGGCGAGCCAGGTCGACCACCTGCTTGACGTTGCGCACGAAATCGCCGGCCGAGAAACCCTCGTCCTGCAGGGATTCGAACGACTCGCCGGCCGCCCAACGGTGGGCCGCAGACCCGAAGCCCGTCTCCACCGTCCGGATCGGATCGACGCCGAAGCGCCTCTCGACGCGGTGCAGGCCCTCAACGGCCGCTTCGATCTGCCGCAGACGACCGAAGGCGGCGTCTGAGGGGATCCACACCTCCGGTCTCGGACCCGGCGAGCGGTGCTCGTAGGTGAACGCCGACAGCACCGACGCAAGCTCGGGCGGCGACAGACCGTCGAGCAGCCCGCCCGACACGGCCTCGGCCACCACCAGATCGGCCTCATGGAAGATGCGGGCCACCAGTGAACCGGACTCGGTGAGGCTCCACCCGTGCAGGTGGCCCCGCTCTCGCAGCACTGAGGCCACCGCATCGAAGCGGCGAGCCAGATCGATGCGAGACCGTGCCGCCTCCGCCTGATACTGGGCGAAGGAGCGGCCCATCAGATCACGGGCCGACTCCGCAGGCATGCGACCCAGCAGCGCCGCCACCATGTTGTAGGTGGGCCGGAAGGCCGAGCGCAGCTCGAAGGACCGGCTCGAAGCCAGCCCAGCCACCTGCTTGAAGGTGCAGTCAGGCGACCACAGCGCCACCGCCCACCCCGCCTCGTCGATGCCGCGGCGCCCGGCTCGGCCCGTGAACTGGGTGTACTGGGCCGCGCTGAGCGGGGCGGTGCGCTGGCCGTCGTACTTGACGGGCTTGTCGATCACCACGCTGCGCGCCGGCATGTTCACACCCAGCGCCAGGGTCTCGGTGGCGAACACCACCTTCACCAGACCCTCGGCGAAGCACTGCTCCACCGCCTCCTTGAACACCGGCACCATCCCGGCATGATGCGACGCGATACCCAGGCGAAGCCGGTCAGCCCAACGGGCGACACCCAACGCCGAAAGATCTCGCGGGTCGAGACGGCCGACGCTCGCTTCGAGCACTTCATCGATGCGGTCGGCCTCGGAATCGTCGGTGAAGCGAGCCCCGTCGCGCACGAGGCGGTCCGCGGCCTGGTCGCATCCCTTGCGGCTGAACACGAACCAGATCACCGGCAGCAGATCCCGCTGCTGGAGTTCCGCCAACAGGTCGACCCGCCGAGGCGGCCGCCAAACCGTACGAGAACTCTGCTGGCCACGATCGTCCCTGCCGGAACCGCGCGTTCGACCCGACCCACCCGGGCGCGGTCGATCCGAACGGTCGGATCCGCGCGGCCGGCCCGGCGCAGCACCGCGTTGTCGATCAGCGTGGTCCGGTCCCCGCGGTCTTCCGTGCCGTCGGCCTGAAGCACGAGATCGCGGTGGGCGGGGCGGTGCGTCGAACCGGCTGCCTTGCGGGTTGGGCCTGCCGTCGACGAGGGTGGGCATGATCCTCACCGAGTCGGAGCGGCGGCGACCGACGGCGTAGAGGTTGGTCAGCGGAACCGGACGCCGTCGCTCGGCCACCACCGCGGTGGGGCCGTGCACCTGCTTGAGCCAGCCGCCCAACTGGTCATGGTTGGAGACCGTGGCCGACAGGCACACCAGCACCACGCCGGGCGGCAGATGCAGGATCACCTCCTCCCACACCGGCCCCCGGTAAGGGTCCTCCAGGTAGTGAACCTCGTCGAGCACCACCACCGCGAGGCGCGGGCCGGCACCCTCCGCGTAGAGCATGTTGCGCAGGATCTCGGTGGTCATCACCACCACGTCGGCGTCGCCGGAGATCACGTTGTCGCCAGTGAGCAGCCCCACCCGCGACGCTCCCAGCCGCCGGCTCAGATCCCGGAACTTCTGGTTGGACAGTGCCTTGATGGGCGTGGTGTAGAAGGCCCTCCGGCCCTCAGCCAGCGCCCGGTCGACGGCATGGTCGGCCACCACCGTCTTGCCCGAGCCGGTC
>JAJDZO010000313.1 GCA_022824605.1 Acidimicrobiia bacterium | reverse complement strand
ACTGGGCGGCGAGGAGATCGGCGTCTTTGTGTGGTCGCGTCTTTTCTCCGCGGTAGGGGATTGCTGCTAGCTGGGGGGTTGGTTGCTCAACAGATTCTTGCTGATCTTGGCTGCGGTGGCGGCGGGGGTTTTCTTGCCTTCTAGTGCTTCTAGCAGTGCTGCTGGTTTCGTGCTTAGGTATTGGGAGGCCGCGGTTTGCAATTGCTGGGTGACTCGGTCTTGGACTTCTTTGCGGATTCTGGATTGGCGGCGGGTCTCTAGCTGGTTGGTCTTGGCTAGGTGGTCGCGGTGGGTTTGGATGGCTCGGTGGACTTGTTCGACGCCGGTGGCGGTGGTGGCTTCGGTCATGATGATCTCGGGTCGCCAGTTCTGGGTGAGGCCGGTTAGGTGGCCCAGATCGAGCATGTGCTCCAGGTCGCGGCGGGCGTCGTCGGCGCCGGGACGGTCAGCCTTGTTGACCACCAGCACATCGGCCACCTCCAGCAGGCCGGACTTGTTGGCCTGCACTGCGTCGCCCATGCCGGGCGCCACCACCACCACGGTGGTGTCGGCGGTTCGGGTCACGTCCACCTCTACTTGGCCGACACCCACCGTCTCGACCACCAGAGGCCCGTAGCCGCAAGCCTCGAAGAGTCGGAGAGCGGACGGGACAGCCAGCGCGAGACCGCCCGCGTGGCCACGGGTGGCCATCGAGCGAATGAAGGCCCGCCCTGCGGCGGCTGCGTCCATGCGGATGCGGTCGCCGAGTATCGCGCCGCCGGTGAGCGGCGAGGACGGGTCGACGGCCAGCACCGCCGGTCGGCGCTCCGGCTCTGTGCGCTCGGGTGAACCTGCCATCTCCGGGATGAGGTTCCCCAACAGAGTCGACTTGCCCGTGCCGGGCGCGCCGGTGACGCCGATCACGGCGGCCTCTCCCGTAGCCCGGCCCTGAACCAGCTCACAAATCTCGTCGGCCGGCTCCCCGCCCTTCTCGATCATGGTCAGCAGCCGGCCGAGCGCTCGCCGTTCGCCCTCGACCGCACACTGCAGTAGATCGCTGACCTTGGCCATACCGCTGGAACTAGTCATCACGCCGGCACGGGCGGTCTCTCGGGGCCTCATCATCCCGCTGGTGTTGGTCATTGCGCCGGTGTCGGCGGTCGGCGGGGATGGGTCACCTCCCGGAGCTAATGGCCGGCCCGGCGGGCGCTGAGCGAGCTGCGGACGGCCTCGGCGACCTCCACTGCCGATGCGCCCGGGTGGAGCACCGCGCTGATGCCGAGTTCCTTGAGGGTGTACAAGTCTGCCTCCGGCACGATCCCGCCGATGACCACCGGCACATCCAGCCCGGAGTCGGCCAGGGCCTGCAGGATGCGGGGCGCCAGGGCCAGATGGCCCGCGTTGTGCATCGACAGCCCGATCACGTCGGCGTCCTCCTGCTCCACCGCGGCGATCACCGACTCGGTGGTCTGGCGCAGACCCAGATAGATCACCTCCATACCGGCATCGCGCAGCATCCGGGCCACCACTTTGAGGCCCCGGTCGTGACCGTCGAGCCCCAGCTTGGCCAGCACCACCCGGATCGGGGCCTCACGGCCGCCGACACCCTCGCCCTGACTCTCCGTCATCATCGCCCGGTGTTGTCGCTCGGCATCGGCGCGGGCATCGCTAGACGATGGCCTGCTCGACGTAGCGGCCGAACACTCCGGCCAGCGTGTCGCAGATCTCGCCCTCGGTGGCGTAGGCGTTGACTGCGTCGATCACCGGCGGCATGAGGTTGGTGTTGGGGTCGTCGGCCGTCTGGCCCACGGCGTCCAGGGCGCGGCGCACGGCTTCGTCGTCTCGGGCCTGCTTGACCTCGGCTAGACGCTTGAGTTGCAGGTCCTCGGTGTCCTGCTCGATGCGCAGCAGGTTGCTGCCGCCGTCGTCGCCGTCACAGAAGTCGTTCACACCGACGATGATGCGGGTGCCGTCGTTGACCTCGCGCTCGAAGCGGTAGGCGGAGTCGGCGATGCCGCCCACGAACCAGCCGTTGTCGATGCCCTCGTAGACGCCTTCGAGGATGGACCCGTCGCCCAGCTCCAGGAGGTGGTAGAGTATCTCGACGGCCCGTCTCTCCATCTCGTCGGTCATCCACTCCACGTAAGCCGAGCCGCCCAGCGGATCGGCCACGCTGGCCACACCGGTCTCATGGGCCACGATCTGCTGGGAGCGCAAAGCGATGCGGGCCGCCTTCTCGGTGGGCAGGGCCAGCGCCTCGTCGAAGGCGTCGGTGTGAAGGGACTGGGTTCCTCCGAGCACGCCCGCCAGCGCCTGGATCGCTACCCGGGCGATGTTGATCTCGGGCTGCTGGGCGGTGAGCGACACCCCCGCGGTCTGGGTGTGGAACCGGCACATCAGGCTGCGCTCCGAAGTTGCGCCGTAACGCTCCTTCATCCAGGTGGCCCAGATGCGCCGGGCCGCCCGGAACTTGCCGATCTCCTCGAAGAAGTCGCTGTGGCTGTTGAAGAAGAAGCTGAGCCGGCTGGCGAAGTCGTCGACGTCGAGGCCCGCGGCCTGAGCCGCCTCCACGTAGGCGAAGCCGTTGGCCAGGGTGAAGCCCAGCTCCTGCGCGGCGGTCGATCCCGCCTCGCGGATGTGGTAGCCGGAGATCGACACCGGGTGCCACCGGGGCATCTCGGCGGTGGTGAAGCGCATCATGTCGGTGACGATGCGCATCGACGGCCGGGGCGGGAAGATGTACTCCTTCTGGGCCTGGTACTCCTTGAGGATGTCGTTCTGGATGGTTCCCGACAGGCGGGTCCGGTCCACGCCCGTGTTGTCTGCAACCGCGATGTACTGGGCGAGGGCCACGATGGCGGGGCCGTTGATGGTCATCGAGGTGGACACCGCGCCCAGGTCTATGTCGGCGAACAGATCCTCCATGTCGGCCAGGGTGTCGACCGCCACGCCGGCCCGGCCGACCTCGCCGGCCGACCACACCGCGTCGTCGGAGTCGCGGCCCATGAGGGTGGGCATGTCGAAGGCGGTGGACAGCCCGGTGCCTCCGTGGCGCAGGATGTCCTTGAACCGGCCGTTGGTGTCGACCGCCGTTCCGAACCCGGCGAACATCCGCATGGTCCACAGGCGGCTGCGGTACATCTCCGGGTAGATGCCCCGGGTGTAGGGATACTGTCCGGGCATGGGCCCGTCGCCGTAGACCGGGTCGACGGGAACCCCCGACATCGTCGTGAACGACTTGCTCGTCGCAGGCTTCTTCGGGGATTGTCCAGAATCCACGCGTCAATTATGGTCGGTTCATGGGCGATGGCGGCATTGAGCCGACCGTGTACGACTCGCTGGCGGACGAACGGGCGCCCCGCGCACGCAAACGGATCAAGGCCAAGGACTACGAGCGGGAGCTGGCCCGCCTTCAGGAGGAGCTGGTTCGCCTACAGCGCTGGATCCGCCACAAGGGCCTCAAAGTGGTGGTGATCTTCGAGGGCCGGGACGCGGCCGGAAAGGGAGGGGTCATCAAGCGGATCACCGAGCGGCTCAATCCTCGGGTGGTGCGGGTGGTGGCCCTGGGCACGCCGAGTGACCGCGAGAAGACCCAGTGGTGGTTCCAGCGCTATGTGGCCGAGCTGCCGGCGGCTGGGGAGATGGTCCTGTTCGACCGCAGTTGGTACAACCGGGGGTTGGTCGAGCCGGTAATGGGGTTCTGCACGGAGGAGGAGTACCGGGAGTTCCTGCGGTCATGCCCAGAGTTCGAGCGGATGCTGGTGCGGTCGGGGATCATCCTGATCAAGTACTGGTTCTCGGTGAGCGACGCCGAGCAGGAGCGCCGGTTCCAGAACCGGATACGCGACCCGCTGAGGCGCTGGAAGCTGTCGCCGGTGGACGTTGAGGGGCGGTCCCGGTGGGTGGACTTCTCCAAGGCGAAGGACACCCTGTTCGCCCACACCGACATCAAGCAGGCTCCGTGGTACGTGGTGGACGCCGACTCCAAGAAGGCGGCCCGGCTGAACTGCATCTCGCACCTGCTGTCGATGATCCCGTACGAGACGGTCCCCTGGGAGGACGTCGAGCTGCCCGAGCGCCAGTCGGGCGTGGGCTACGTGAGGCCGCCGATCTCAGACCAGACGTTCGTGCCCGAGGTCTACTGAGTTCTCCGTTCCTGGTCCCGGCGTCGGGCGTGAGGGGCTCGGCCGGGCTCGGCCGGGCCGGCTCTAGCTGACGTTGTCGCGCAGCAGTGTGAGCGTGCGGGACCAGGCGGTGTTCCAGGCGGCCTCGTCGTAGGTGCCCAGCGGGTTCTCCCAGTTGCCGAACCCGTGGCCGGTGCCCTCATAGGTGTGGAACACCACGTCGTTGCCCATGTCGCGGAGTTGTTGGGCCAGCGCCTCGCAGGCATCGGGCGGGAAGAAATCGTCGCTGGATGCGAAATGGCCCTCGACCTTGGCGCTGAGGTTGCTCCAGTCGAGCGAGTCGTCGCCGAGGGGCGCGCCGTAGAAGGGCGCCGCGGCCGACACCCGGTCGCCGGCGATGGCGGCGATGCGCAGGGTGAGCAGCCCGCCCATGCAGAAGCCGGTCACGCCGACGGTGGACGACGAGCAGGCGTCATGGCCGATCAGGTAGTCGATGGCGGCCGACATGTCGCGGGCGGCCCGCTCAGGCGGCAGGCTGGTCATCAACGCGCCGGCCTTGTCCATCTCGGTGTGGGTGGCCATCTCGCCCTGATACAGGTCGGGCGCCAGCGCGGTGAAGCCCTCGTCGGCCAGCAGGTCGCACACCGCCTTGATCTGGGGAACCAGCCCCCACCATTCCTGCAACACGATCACGCCGGGTCCCGAGCCCCCGGCTGCGCCGGCCACATAGCCCTGCGCTGTCGTTCCGTTGGCGGCGAACTCCACCATTTCACCCATCGGTTGTATCTCCTTGTCGGTTCCGCTGGCCGCGCGAGATCTCGCGGTCCGCAATCCTGCCAGACCGTCTGCCCTGCTGCCATCAACCGGCTCCGATAGGCAACGCTGCGCAGCACCGGTCTGTGAGCGGAACACAGATCGCGGGTAATGGCAGAGACGGTCAGCACTGAGCGTGATCCTGTTCAACCTGACCCTTGCCCAGCCATCATCACGCCATTATGTCAACCCCTAGGCAGCCGCGAAAAGGTCAATGTATGCTGAAAAGCAGCTTGGGGAGGCCGAAATGCAACAGGGTGGAATTGCACGGCTGCTGGTGGGCGCGGTGTGCGTGGTTGCTTTGCTGGCGCCGACCAACCTGGTAGCGCAGGCGGGGTCTGGCACGCCGGGGCCGTGCGAGCAGGGCTGGGTGGCGCCGACCCCGACGGCGGTGACCGTCACGTCGGTGCCGATCACGGTGTCTTCGACTGTCGACGACTATTTCGTGCTGTACGTGAAGCACGGCCGCGAGTCGGGAAGCGTGTTGGACGTTCCGGTGTTGATCAAGCGGGGCGAGGCGGGCACGACCACGCTGTCGGACAGCCTGAGGCCGTTGAGCGCGGACAAGTACCGGGTGGACAAGCACCTCGTCGCCAACCCGGCTGATGTGGACGGCGACTGCACCGACGACATCACCGAACTAAACGATTTCGGCCATCAGAATCCGACGAATCGCGCCGATTCTGTGAAGGCCAAGTACGGGACTGTCGCTATCGCAGACCGAGCCGAGTTCAAGAGGTTGGCATACAAAGACAAGATTCTCGATCCTCGCGACTATCTTCAGGACACGGAGTTCATAAAATTCAATATCGTCAACATCCACTCCGACAGCCCTAGACTTTGGTTCCAGGATACCAAGCGCCTGCCGGTGCATTGGAACTTCCATCACGTGGGGCTATCTCATATCGTTCAATGTTGTTGGACCGGCCGAGCGTCTGGCTTCCTCATCTACCATCCAAATGTGGTAGCGCCGGACGGTTCATTGGGTGTCTACCGCTTTGAGTTCTCGGGTTTGCGCGCACACAGTTATGACGACATATCGCTGGTGAATGAAC
>JAJDZO010000316.1 GCA_022824605.1 Acidimicrobiia bacterium | reverse complement strand
TCCCTCCCGAAATTGATGGCGAAACCGCCCACATAGGCCCACTATCCGCATCAATTTCGGGGAGGACGGTGGGGGGTTGCCGCAGCTCAGCGGCGGGCGAGCGCGGGGGCGAAGGGCGCGACGACCCGGGCCGCGCCGATGAGGGCGTGGAAGTAGAAGTGGGCCACTACTGCGCCCGTGATTGCGGCCGCGGGGTTGTGGCTCCGCCCGGTGGGCTCCAGAGGGCCGGTGTCGGCCAGCATCCGGGCCTTGACGCCGGCGATGAACTCTGCGTCGGTGATCAGCAGGCAGATCTCCTGGTTGCAGCGGAAGCTGTGGCGGCTGAAGTTCGACGAGCCGACGAGCAGCTTGTCGTCGTCGGCCAGCAGGAACCGGGCGTGGAAGAAGTCCGGGTAGGTGCGCAGCGCCACGCCGGCACGGGCCAGGCGGCTCCAGATGTAGGGCTCGGCCAGGCGCAGCCAGCGGTAGTTGTTCTGCTGGGCCGTGATGACTGCCTTGGCCGGGGCCCGGGCCTGGTCGAGCAGCCTGACGATCCCGACGTCGAGGGAGTAGGGGGAGGCGAGCACGAGGCTGCGGTTGGCGCTGTTGATGATCTCGGTGAACGCCGGCTCGATCTCCCTGTTGGTCAGGACCGTGGTGTTCACGGAGCGGCGGTCGCCTCGCTCGGTGCGGGCGAAGTCCTGGGCCAGGGCGTCCACGACGGCGGGGTCGGTGGTGCGGATCATGAAGTCGCGCCAGGCGAAGTTGTGGTCGCTGATGTTGATGCCGCCGAGGTAGGCGTGGTCGTCCACCACGTAGAGCTTCTTGTGGTTGCGGCTGAGGCCGAAGAACTTCACCGGTCCGAAGGGCTGGGTGAAGGTCATGGCCACGCCGGCGGCCCTCAGCCGGTCGAACATGGCCTTCGTCTCGGCGGCCTCGTCCCGCACGGACGGGTCGGTGTCCTTGCGGTCGCTGACGTAGCGCAGGGCGAAGCAGTCGACCAGCAGCCGCACGTCCACGCCCCGGCCAGCGGCTGCAGCCAGCAGGTCGGCCACCGCCAGGCCGGAGGCGTCGCCGTCGAAGGTCATCACCTGTATGAGCACTCGCCGCTCGGCGGTGCGCAGCGCCCGGTGCAGGTCCTCGATGAACTCCCGGTTGTCCAGCAGCCGCATCGAGCCCCCGCCGGTCTCCCCGGCAGTCACCCGCCGACGCTACCCATCCGACCTCATGGTGCGCCGCCGGTCGGCGGAGGCGCGGCAACGAATGGGAGGGCTTAAGGTATTTCTAAATATATTTCATGATGTTCAATGGAAAGCCCTGGAGGTGGCGATGGAACAAGTGAGCCTCAACCAACGGATGAGTCAGCAGTACGGCGTGATCTCCCGACATCAAGCATTGGCAGCGGGAATGACGGACAAGCAGATCAGGCGACGAATCGAAGCCAGACGGTGGGTGCGTGTCGCCCACGGCGTCTATCGGCACGGGTCGGCGCCCAATACCCGGACGGCCCGACTGCTCGGGCTCTGCCTGGCATATAAGGCTCTGGCCAGCCACCGGGCGGCGGCTGCGATGCATCGCCTCGACGGGTGTCACCTGGACCGGCTCGAACTCGTGGTTCCTCATGGCCGGGCGCGACCGATCAAGGGCGCCATCCTTCACCAGTCGACCCAGATGGACCTGGCCAAGCGCGCCGACATCCAGGGAGTCCCCTGCACCGGACTGGGTCGCACGCTGCTGGACATGTCGGCGGTCGTCGACCGGACGCGGTTGGACCAGGCGATCGATTCGGTGCTGCGGGATGGTCGGCTTCGCCTCGAGGACCTGTATCGCGTGCTTGTGTCACATGCCCGGCGCGGTCGTGACGGGTGTGCCGCATTCCGGGCGTCGCTGGAGGATCGAGCCGGCGAAGGCGAAGTGCCGCTGAGCGCTTGGAGCCGAATGATCGCCGATCTGCTCGTTGAGGCCGGACTCCCCCGACCGGACATGGAGTATCGGATCTGCGACCACCGCGGCACGTTCCTCGGGCAAGTTGACCTGGCTTATCCGAGCCATCTTCTGGCGATCGAACTTGACAGCAAGCGGTGGCACCTGAACCGGGTCTCGTTCGAGAGGGATCCCGCGCGCCGCAATCGGTTGACCATTGCAGGCTGGACGGTCCTGAACTTCACCTGGAGCCACTACGTGCAAGACCCTCGAGCGCTCTGCGCCACTGTGGCGGCAGCCTGCCGTCTCCAACCAGATCCACCACCACCGCCGCCGCCGCCGAAATTGATGACGAAACCGCCCACATAGGCCCAATATCCGGATCAAATTCAGAGGCGCACCGCCACCGCCGCCGAAATTGATGACGAAACCGCCCACATAGGCCCAATATCCGCATCAATATCGGGACGGGGACTTCGGGGCCGGGGATTGGCGTTCGGCGATGGCAGGGACGATAGGTTTGGAGGCGATGGCGCAGACGGTCGCTCCCCCCGAGGCCGCCGAGCGGGTACCTCCGCTGAGACGGCGCCAACGACAGCTTCCGTGGCCGCTGAACATCTACCAGACCGCGGTGGGCAAGAAGTATGTGATGGCGGTCACCGGGGTCGGGCTGCTGGGATTCGTGATCGTTCACATGATCGGCAACCTGCACCTGTACGAGGGACCGAGCCAGATCAACGAGTACGCCGAGGCGCTGCGAGACCTGGGCGGCCATCTGGTGCCCCGCACGCTGATCCTGTGGGTGATGCGCATCGGGCTGATCGCCATGTTCGGGCTGCACATCCACAGCGCCTGGTCGCTCAAGGAGATCAGCCGGCGCAGCAGCCCGAAGGCCAACTGGGTGAGCGGCAACAAGCGCTACCCCGGCGGCCAGGACTACGTGGCCGTCAACTTTGCCAGCCGCACCATGCGCTGGACCGGCCCCATCATCGGCCTGTACGTGCTGTTCCATCTGGCCGATCTCACCTGGGGCTGGTGGCTGGGCGGCGACTACATCCGGGGCGACGTGTACCACAACGTGGTCGAGTCGCTGTCGTCGATCCCGGTGGCGATCATCTACATCGTGGCCAACGTGGCGCTGTCGGTGCACATCTACCACGGCATGTGGTCGGCGTTCCAGACGCTGGGGGTGAACAACCCCCGCTTCAACCACTTGCGGCGGGGACTCGCCACCGTGATCGCGGGGGCGATCCTGGTCGGCAACCTCAGCTTCCCGATCATGGTGCAGGCGGGGCTGGTGGCATGAGCATGGCCGCCGTCGGGCCGGGAAGATCAGATCCATGACCTTGACGCTGGACGCCAGGATCCCCGAGGGATCCATCGCCGAGAAGTGGGACAACCACAAGTTCTCGGTGAAGCTGGTCAACCCGGCCAACAAGCGGCGCTTCAAGATCCTGGTGGTGGGCACCGGGCTGGCCGGCGCCTCGGCCGCCGCGTCGCTGGCCGAACTGGGATATGCGGTGGAGGCGTTCACGTTCCACGACTCGCCCCGGCGAGCCCACTCGATCGCCGCGCAGGGCGGCATCAACGCAGCCAAGAACTACCGCAACGACGGCGACTCGGTCCACCGGCTGTTCTACGACACCGTCAAGGGCGGCGACTACCGGTCCCGGGAGGCCAACGTCTACCGGCTGGCCCAGGTGTCGCTCAACATCATCGACCAGTGCGCAGCCCAGGGCGTGCCGTTCGCCCGGGAGTACGGCGGGCTGCTGGCCAACCGGTCATTCGGCGGGGCCCAGGTGAGCCGCACGTTCTATGCCCGGGGCCAGACCGGCCAGCAGCTGCTGCTGGGCGCCTACCAGGCCATGGCCGCGCAGATCGCGGCCGGGGGCGTGACGCTGCACAACCGGGCCGACGTGCTCGACATCGTGGTCAAGGACGGCGAGGCGTGCGGGATCGTGACCCGCGACCTGCTCACCGGCGAAGTGCGGGCCCACAGCGGCCATGCGGTGGTGCTGGCCACCGGCGGCTACGGCAACGTCTACTACCTGTCCACCAACGCTATGAACTGCAACGTCACCGCGGCGTGGCGGGCCCATCGGCGCGGCGCGGCCTTCGCCAACCCCTGCTACACCCAGATCCACCCCACCTGCATCCCGGCCAGCGACGAGTTCCAGTCGAAGCTCACCCTCATGTCGGAGTCGCTGCGCAACGACGGGCGGATCTGGGTTCCCCGGAACATGGACGACACTCGGCGGGCGTCCGACATCGGCAACGCCGACCGGTACTACTTCCTGGAGGAGAAGTATCCGGCCTTCGGGAACCTGGTGCCTCGCGACGTGGCGTCGCGCAACGCCAAGACGGTGGTGGACCAGGGACTGGGGGTGGGGCCGCTGCGCAACGGGGTGTATCTCGACTTCGCCGACGTGATCGCCCGTGACGGCGAGTCGGTGGTGCGCGAGAAGTACGGGAACCTGTTCGACATGTACGAGCGCATCACCGGCGAGAACCCCTACCGGTCGCCGATGCGCATCTACCCGGCCACCCATTACACCATGGGCGGGCTGTGGGTGGACTACAACCTGATGACCAACGTGGCCGGCCTCTACGCGTTGGGCGAGTGCAACTTCTCTGATCACGGAGCCAACCGGCTGGGAGCCTCCGCGCTGATGCAGGGCCTGGCCGACGGCTACTTCGTGCTGCCCTACACCATCGGCGACTACCTGGCGCCCAAGCTGGCGTCGGCGCCGGTGCCGGTCGATGATCCGGTGTTCGCCGCCGCGGTGGCCGAGGTCGACGACCGCACCCGGGGGTGGCTGGCGGTGCGGGGCACCCGATCGGTGGACTACTACCACCGCGAGCTGGGCAAGATCGTGTGGGAGTACTGCGGCATGGCCCGCAACCGCACAGGCCTGGAGAAGGCGCTCACCGAGATCCCGGCACTGCGTGAGGAGTTCCGGGCCAATGTCAAGGTGCTGGGATCGGCCGGCACCACCAACCAGGCGTTGGAGCAGGTCAACCGGGTGGACGACTTCATGGAGATGGCCGAGCTGAAGGTGCGAGACGCTCTGCACCGCGAGGAGTCCTGCGGAGGCCATTTCCGTGAGGAGCACCAGACCCCCGAGGGCGAGGCCCTGCGCGACGACGAGAACTTCGCCTACGTGGGTGCGTGGAACTGGCAAGGCCCCGACCGGCCCCAGGAGCTGATCAAGGAGCCGCTGGAGTTCGAATACGTGAAGCTCACCCAGAGGAGCTACAAGTGAGCGCCGGGTCCGGCGGCGGCTCGGCCGGCTCGGGCAACGGGAGGTCGGGGAACGGGCACCAGGTGATGCTGCGGCTGAAGCTGCGGATCTGGCGCCAGGCCGGGCCGGACGAGCCGGGCGGCTTCCTTGATGTCGACGCCGAGGGCATCCCGGCGGACTGTTCGTTCCTGGAGATGCTCGACATCGTGAATGAGCGCCTCATAACCGACGACATCGAGCCGATCACGTTCGCCCACGACTGCCGCGAGGGCATCTGCGGCACTTGCGGTGTGATGATCAACGGCCGGCCCCACGGGCCTGAGAAGGCCACCGCCACCTGCCAGTTGCACATGCGCAAGTTCCGCGACGGCGACGAGATCACCATCGAGCCGTTCCGGGCGGCGTCGTTCCCGGTGGTGAAGGACCTGATGGTGGACCGGCGGGCGTTCGACCGGATCATCGAGTCGGGCGGCTTCATCTCGGCGCCCACCGGCACCGCCCCCGACGCCAACGAGATCCCGGTGCCCAAGGACGTGGCCGACTTCGCCATGGACGCGGCGGCCTGCATCGGCTGCGGGGCGTGTGTGGCCGCCTGCCCCAACTCGGCGGCGCAGCTGTTCACCGCGGCCAAGTTGGGCCACCTCAACGTGCTGCCGCAGGGCCAGCCCGAGCGGTGGCGGCGGGCCGAGGCCATGGTCGAGACGATGGAGTCGTTCTTCGGGTCGTGCACCAACCACGGTGAGTGCACCGAGGCATGTCCCAAGGAGATCAGCCTCGACTTCATCGCGGTGCTGAACCGCGACTACCTCAAGGCCAAGGTCAAGAACCGCCGCCTAGCCTCCCAGACCTAAGAGGGCGCGCGGATCGTGGTCGTGGCCGCCGGACGGGAGTCTGGCCGAGGCCGGGGGCAGCGATTGGTGCTCGGGGTGGCCCGAGGGGTGGCCATGGGCGCGGCCGATGTGGTGCCGGGCGTGTCGGGTGGCACCGTCGCGGTGGTGCTCGGAATCTACGAGCGGCTGCTGGGCACCGTCCGGGGTGTGGCGGAGGCCGCCGGTCGGTTGCTGCGGGGAGACTGGCGGGGCACCAAACGACGGCTGGCCGCGGTGGACTGGTGGCTGATCGTGCCGCTGCTGGCTGGGATCCTGGCCACGATCCTGCTGCTGGCCTCGGTGATCGAGACCCAACTGGAGGATCGCCCCGAGACGATGGCCGGCTTGTTCTGCGGTCTGGTGCTGGCATCGGCGGTGTCGGCCTGCCGCCTGTTCGAGTGGCGCGGCGCCGCCCAGGCCGCCCTGATGGTGGTGTCGGCGGCGGCCACGTTCGGGTTGCTGGGCCTGCAGTCAGCGCCGGTGGGCGACCCTTCGCTGCCCGTGCTGGCCGCCGCGGGTGCCGTGGCGGTGTGCGCCATGATCCTGCCCGGTATCTCCGGCGCCTTCCTGCTGTTGATGCTGGGCATGTACGGCGCGGTGATCAACGTCGTCACCGACCTGCGCCTCGCAGAGGCGGCCGTGTTCGCGGCGGGAGCGGCGGTGGGGTTGGCGTTGTTCTCGACGCTGCTGGGCCGTCTGCTGGATCGGGCCCGCAACCCGGTGATGGCGGTGATGGTTGGCCTGATGGCTGGATCGCTCAGGGTGCTGTGGCCCTGGCCCAACGGCGTGGGTGTGATCAGCCGCCACGAGCACGAGATGATCTCAGGCACCGGTCTCGCCTGGCCCACCACCGCGGAGTGGGCAGCCCCCACCGTGGCCGCCACCGCCGGTTTCGCGGCCGTGCTGATCCTCACCCGCCTAGCCCAAGGACGCGGCGTCGTCGGCGGGAGGGCAGGGTGATCGAGTCTGCGAACTGGTAGAGCACGGCTCCGACCAGGGTGAGGATGATTACGTAAGCGGCTGCCAATGCGCCCAGGTCGCTCTCGCGGGCAATGCCCAGTTCGGCGATGACGATCGAGAACTCCCCGTGGGCGATCAGGGCGGCCCCGGCCCGCAACCGGCCCGGCTTGCCGATTCCGGCTCTCGCCGCTCCGATCCAGCCGGACGCGAGCTTGGTGACGACGGTTACTGCGGCTATGGCCAGCGCAGCCACCGCCACGCTCGGCATGCGGCTGAGATCCACCTGCAGCCCGAAGAACACGAAGAAGACCGCGGCGAACAGGTTGCGCATCGGCAGCAGTAGCCCACGGGCGTGCGAGACGATGTCGCCCGACAAGGCCACACCCACCACGAAGGCGCCCACCGCGGTCGAGATGTTGAGTTGTCCGGCGAGTCCGGCGACCAGCAGCGTGCCGCCCAGCAGGGTCAGCAGCAGCGCCTCGCTGGACTGGCTCAAGGCGATGGCGCTGAGCCGGTCGCCCAGCACATAGGCGATGCCGAGCACGCCGACCACGGCCGCCAGCGAGATGGCGACGGTGGCGGTGGTGCTCAGCACCGACCCGCCGAAGAGCACGCCCGACACGATCGGCAGGTACAGCACCATGGCAAGGTCCTCGATGACGAGCACGCTGAGGATGACCGAGGTCTCATGGTTGCCGATCCGGTCGAGGTCGGCCACCAACTTGGCCACGATGCCCGACGACGAGATGTAGGTCACCCCGCCGAGCAGGACCGCGACGACGGGATCGAAGCCGAGGATCAGCCCGGCCACGAACCCGGGCGGGAAGTTCAGCCCGAAGTCAGCCACGCCGGCCAGTGTCGACCGGCGCACGTTGTCGATCAGTTCGCGGACCGAGAACTCCAGCCCCAGCATCAGCAGCATCAGGATTACGCCGATCTCGGCGCCCACTTCGATGAAGTCCTCCGACGCGTCCAGCTCGACGATGCCGCCCTCGCCGAGGGCCAGTCCGGCCAGCAGATACAGCGGCAGCGCGGGCAATCCGATCCGGCGGGCCAGACGGGCGACGACGGCCAGGGCCAGCACCAACGCGCCGAGTTCGATGATCAGCAGATCACCGCCGGCATGCATGAGCGCTAGCCCGATCCCGTCAACAGATCGCCGTCGCTGTGCATCAACTCGGCTGATCCAGTCAACAGATCACCGCCGGGGGCATCAACTCGGCTGATCCAGTCAACAGATCACCGCCGGGGTGCACGGGCCCTGGGCCGATCCAGCCTGCGCTAGTCGGCGGGTCGCCCGAGGAGTCTGGTGGCCGCTTTCACCGCCGACGGCACACCCACTACCACCGCGGTGTTGCCGGCCTCGAGGCGCTCGGCTCCGGCCGGGATGGGGATGGAACCCGACTCGCTGACGAGGGCGACGACTCCGGCGCCCGTCCGGGTTCGCAGGGCCGCCTCGGCCAGGGTCAACCCGGCGATCGTCGACTCAGCCGCGATCGCGACCCACGAGATCACCAGGTCCTCCAGGCGGTGTACGGCGTCGTCGAGATGCTCCAGCACAGGACTGCCGCCCAGCAGTTCGCCCAGAGTGTGGCCCTCGTCCTCGCTCAACTGGACGCTCTCGCAGGCACGATCAATGTCGCGCTCGTCGTAGACCACCAGGTCGCGCCGGCCGGTCTGGTGGGCCACCACGCCGACGCAGCGACCGGCGTCAGTCTGAAGGTCGAAGCGGATGCCCACCCCGGGCAGGTCGGTCTCGGTCACCTTCCTCACTGGAACCTCCTCTCAGCGACGGTCGGTCACGTTCCTATCACGGTGGGGGCTGCCAGAGGAGGGTGTCACCCATGAACTGGCTCCATGCGAACCAGAAGGCCTGATGGCCCGCTAGCTCGTTGCCGGCTGAGTCGACGGCCCGCACCCCGCCGCCGTCGAGGCGGAGCGTCACCCCGGCGAGTTCGACGTCCTGGCCCGCCTGGAGGGCAGCCACGGCGGCGGTCACACCGAAGGCCACCGGAGTGCCGTCCTCCAGTACCACGCCGAAGACCTGGTCGTGGACGCCGAGAGTGTCGTCGGCGTCGCCTATCGGGAAGATGGGGCCGTTGTCGTCGCGGCCCCGCAGGGGGTCGAGCCGGTAGCGGCGGCCGATCCCGCCGTCCTCGGCGAGGATGGTGGTGTCGGGGTGGGCCGCCTTCCACTCGCCCCAGGTGGTGGTCACCACGGTGGCCTGGTTCAGGACGACCCCCTGCTCACGCCGAGGCCCGGTGACCGCCTGCCCGGTGAACGTGTCGAACACCGACTTGGTGATGAGGTCGTACATGACCTTGTTGGACCGTGACAGCAGTCCCGAGGTGCGCAGCACGGGCTGGGCCGCGCCGTCGGGCACGTCGTCGGTGAAGTAGGCCTGGGCCGAGCCGCACAGCGTGCAGTAGGGCATGCCGATGCGGCGGCCGCCGACGGTGTCGTTGACCATCTCGTGGACTTCCATCATGTGGCGGGGGTAGGCCCGAGCGTCGCCGTTGATGACGACCGCGAAGACGATGCCGTCGTCGGAGTACCACGAGCCGCCGGCCGCGTCGGTCACGGCCGGATCGTCGAGCGCCGGTATGCAGCCCCGGGGGCAGGCGTTGGTGTCGCCCAACTCGCGGTCGTCGATGTACACCCCGCCCCAGCTCACGAGACGCCAGTCGACGTCGGCTCCGGGATCGTCGAAGAACGGCTGCCAGCGGGGCTCCACCAGTGTGAGCAGGCGCGCCTTGTAATCGGTGTAGCGGGGGAAGGCCGGGAGGTCCCATGCGATCAGGTGGTCGGTGACCGACTGCCACGAGCTGCGTTCGGCCACGGGGTCGTCGGCCACCCGGACGCCGGTCAACTTCTCGAACGCCGAGATCGCCCCGTCGTGGATGTCACCGAAGGCGAAGAACCGGAGCAGGTCCGACAGGATCCACCCCAGCCGTGCGTCGCCGGTGTTGCCGAGGCCGCCGACCAGACCGCCGTCGAACCCGCCCAGTTCCAGTCCGGCCCAGATGACTTCGAGAATGTCGACGGCAGCCTGATCGATCGGGCCGCTCGGGGTTTCGGGGGCGGGCGGGAACTCGTACCCCAGGAAGTTCCGCAGCACGCCGCGCTCGCGTGGGTCCAGCGGAGCCGGGTCTTCGGTGGGCTCGTCCGCGGCAGTGTCGGCGTCTGGTGACGCAGCCTCGGTTGTCGCCGCGTCGGTGGCTTCGGCCTCTGGAGCCTCGTCATCCTCTGGAGCCTCGGCCTCGGGGGTGACGACTTCGGGCGTGTCGGCGGATGTCGCACCACCGGTGAATGCAGTCGTGTCCATGTCGCCGCCCGAGCACGCCGCCGCCAGCAGCGCCAGTCCGACGATCAGAGGACAGACGCGGGACGTCACGGCAAACACGCTAGACCGCGCTCCACGGGAGGCTCGGTCAGCCGGTCACTTCGCCAGGATCTCGGGTCGGTTATGCGAGGTGCGCGCGGAGAACCAACCCGAGAAATCTTCGCCGCAAATCTCGGGGTGGTGACCGGTGGTGTACGCGCAGAACCAGCCCGACAATCCGGGGAACGGGTGGGAGACTTCAGGCGGCGCGGTCTAGGCGGCAGTAGCACGACGACTCGATGGGCACGTCGGCTCGGGCCTGGGCTATGTCGAGGCGCTGCTTGATGTGGCCGGCCTCGACGGTCTCGCCCCGGCGAGTCAGACACTCGTGCAGCCCGTGCAGGCTCCACACGTTGTCGGGATGCCAGCAGGCGCGGCGCAGCTGGCCGTCGAGCCCGAGGTCGGCCCGGTATGCGGCCTCGGCATCGGCCAGCCGGCCCTGCTCCATCAGCAGCGCGCCGAGGGCGTGGCGGGTGGGCTGCATCCAGCCCCACGGCTCGTCGTAGGGCAGGTTGTCGTCCAGCTCGACCGCTCGGTTGAGGTGCTCGAAGGCGGTGTCGAAGTTGCCTTTGCGGTACTCGACCTCGCCGGTCATCATGGCCTCGGCCACAGCCAGGATGTCGAGGCAGGTGTTGTTGAACAGCATCCGGCTCTCGGGAACCCGGTCCCGGGCGGCATGGAACGCCTGCTGTTCCCGCTCGGCCTCGGCAACTCGGTCGGTGGATGCGTAGGCCACCGCCCGGGCGTAGTGCATCATGGCGGTGGTGACGCAGTAGAGGTCGGCGTCTTCGGGGAACGGCTGGGCAAGGATCTCCTGCCACTTCCCGAAGCGGATCAGCACATGTTGGGTGACGGGCACGAAGCCCTCCAGCCAGTCGGCCATGAGCAACCCGTCGGGGCCGACAAGGGCGGCGGGCATGGTGGCGATCATCTCGGTGGCCGCGTCCATGGCCGGTGCGAACTGTCCCAGAAACATCGCCCCGTACGCCTTGAAGTGATAGTTGTGGCAGCGGTACAGGGTGTAGAAGTTCGCCGAGCCCACCCGTTGCAGGTACTTGCGATCAGCGATGACGGCGGCGTGGTTGCGGGCCACCACGTTCTGGTAGTGACCGCACAGCACGTCGATGTGGGTGGGCATGTGGACCAGATGCCCGGCGTCGGGGACGAGATCGGCCAGCGTGTCGCCGGCCTTGAGGGCCCGCTCGGGATGCGGCGACATCTCCATGAGATGGATGTACATGTGCAGCAGGCCGGGATGCTGGTTGGCACCCTCGTCGTCGAGGTCCCGGAAGGCGGTCTCCAGGACTTCGGTGGCCTCGACTGTGCCGGCGCCGTCGGCAGGCTCGCCGGTGACCAGGTCCCACAGCGCCCAGGGGGTGCGGTTCATGACAGCCTCGGCGAACAGGGCGCAGACGTTCAGGTCGTCGGGGTGGGCACGATGGACCGCCCGCATGGCGTCGGCGTAGCCGTCGTTCCAGGCGCAGAAGTCGTCGGCGCCGCTGGGTTCGTCGGGACCGGCCGGGTAGCGGGCCGCCAGGGTGGCGATCAGGGCCTGCTCAACTGGGGTGGCCTCGGCTGCGGCGCTCACAGCTGCGGCGGAGGATGCCTGGGCTCGCGCAAGGGACTGGCGCTTGTCGTCGGCGTCGAAGTCCTCCCAGGGCTTGTTGTAGTTGGGGCCGACGGCGTAGGCGATGCCCCAGTGGGCCATGGCCAGGCGGGGGGCACAGACGAGGGCCCGCTCGAAGCAGGCGAGGGCCTCGTCGTGGTTGAAGCCGTAGCACCATGCCATTCCCCGGTCGAACCAGAGTTGGGCCTCAGGGTCGCTGGTCGAGACCGGCCAAGTGAACGACCCGAGGTCGTAGTACGCGTTGTCGCCCGCCATCGCTGCCTCCCGACGACTGTCGTGACTCTGACCCGAAGGTACTACTACCACAGGAAGCGGTTCAGTGGGCCACCGCTAGACCAACAACCATCGCTGATGAATGCCATACAGTGTCATGGGTTGTCACACTCGTCGCATAAGCGTGCCGCGCTAGCCTCGTTTCGTGGGGACGATTGACACGATGACTCTGGCTACGTGTGTGCCCGGCGAGCAGAAGCAAGGCTGACGGCGCTGACTAGACCACCGAACAGACCGGCTGCAGGTGTGAGTTGAGCGGACTCAGCCAGGAGCGGACCCGGGGCTCGACGATGTGGGGCGTCGGGGCGGTTGCGGTGGGCACTTCGCTGATCGGCACCATCGGCACGGCGGCCGAGTTCGGGCCCGACTCGATGAACCCGCTCGCCACCGGGGCGTGGCGGGGTCTGATCGGAGCGACCGGGTTGCTGGTGCTGTCGACGCTGCGGGGGCAGGGGCCGTGGCGGTACCGGCTGCCCGTTCGATGGGTGCTGTTGGGGGCGGTGGGGGTGGCCGTCAGCCAACTGCTGCTCTTCGAGGCGATGGACCGCACCGGGGTGGCGGTCGGGACGCTGGTGGCGATCGGTATCGGCCCGCCTGCGGCCGGGCTGATCGACTGGCTGGTGCACCGGCTGGTTCCCGACCGCGGCTGGCTGGCGGGGGCGCTGGTCGCGGTGGCTGGTGTGGCGCTGCTGTCGGGCGGTGCGCCTGAGGTGGCGTGGAGCGGTGTGGCTCTGGCGGCGGTGGCGGGCTGCGGTATTCCGTGCCAGGGACTGGCGGCGCAACAGTTGATGCGGGACCGGCCGCTGGTGACAGCCATGGCCACGGTGGTGGCCGCGGGCGCAATGTTGATGCTGCCGGTCACGGTGGCCTCGGTGGGCACCACGCTCGACTCGGCGGCGTCGATCTCAACGGTGCTGTACCTGGGATTGGTGACGGTGACACTGGCTCATTCGCTGTGGGGGGCCGGCCTGAGGCGGCTCAGCCTGAGCGTGGCGGTGGTAGTGGGGCTGCTAGAGCCTGCGGTGGCGGCGACGCTGGCGATGACGGTCCTGTCCGAACCGGTCACTGTCGGTCTGCTCGCCGGGGTCGGCCTGGTGATCGTCGGTGTGGCGGTCACCTCACTGAGCCCCCTCATCAACCGCCGCAGCTAGCAGGGCGGCTACCTCCGTCGCCGTAGCGATAGCAGCCACATAACCGCGCCCCGTCGTCAACCGCCGCGGCCTGCGTCGATCAATCCGTCAGGGTCGGGCGTTGTATGGTGGCTGTGCCGCTCGCGGGGTTGCATCCAGGGGAGCCCGCTCCCGGTGTTCCTGGTGTGGTGTCGCCCGACACGGAGGGAGTCTGATCCTGCTGTCACCACTGCGCCGAGAACTGCTCCAGATCCTCAAGGAGCGGGGTTATCGCCGCCTTCCCGAGCCGATCAGGCTCGCATCGGGGGCGATGTCGTCGGACTTCATCGACGGCAAGGAGGCGCTGGCACAGTGGCGGCACCTACGCCTGGCGTGCGAGGCCATCACCGAGACCGTCGCCGAGGCTGGCCACCGCTTTGATGTGGTCGGCGGGCTCACGATGGGTGCCGACGCGTTGGCGGTTGGCATCGCGGCCGTGAGCGACTGCGGCTGGTTCTTCGTTCGCAAGGAGGCCAAGCAGCGCGGCACGCGGCGGTGGGTAGAGGGAGCCCAGATCGGTCCGGGAGACACGGTGCTGTTGGTAGACGATGTGGTCACGACTGGGGGGTCGATCTTCAAGGCCCTCGACATCGTCGATCAGACCGGGGCCTCCACTGTTGCCGCGGTGACGCTGGTGGACCGCAGCGGCCTGGCCGGCCCTGAATTCGAGCAACGAGGGATCGCCTACTTCCCGATGGTCACCTACCAAATGCTGGGCATAGATCCCGTCAAACCGATCGCCGAAGCACCCGCCTAGACGAGGGGCCGGCACCCGCCGTCGGCCCGAGACCACGGTGCAGTGACAGGCTCGCCGGAGGCCGGTCTGACGGTTGCGGTTATGGTGACCGCGTCGGTCGGTTCTGGGGCCGATCGCACATATCGGCCGTCGTTCTCGATTCGACTTTCGGCGCCCATTGTTGATAAGGCCCTCTGCTTGTCCCTCAGAAGGGGACCATAGAGAACACCACTATGTTGAAGGAGACTTAGTGATGGGCAAGCTGACCGCGGCCCGCATCCGGGCGCTCAACGAGCCGGGGAAGTACTACGACCAGCACGGCCTCATCCTTCGGGTGGCGCCCGGCGGGTCGAAGCAGTGGGTCTGGCGGGGCACGGTGCGCGGCCGTCGTCGAGACATCGGGCTGGGGGCGGTGGCCTACACCAAACTGGCTGAGGCACGCGACATCGCCTACGAGTACCGCAAACTGGCCCGAGCCGGAGGCGATCCCCTGGATTTGCGGCGCACCAACGCAGTCCCCACCTTCGCCGAAGCGGCCGAGCGGGTGATCGAGACCCGCCGCGGCGGCTGGAAGGGCGGCGGATTCTCCGAGGAGAACTGGCGGTCGTCGCTGCAGCGCTACGCCTACCCCCACATCGGTTCCATGCCCGTCGACGAGATCACCACCGCGGATCTCGTGCGGGTGCTGATCCCGATCTGGCACACCAAGCGCGAGACCGCCCGCAAGGTGAAGACCAGGGTGGGGGTGGTCATGCGCTGGACCATCGCTGAGGGCCACCGCATCGAGGATCCGGCGGGCCCGGCGCTGGCTGCGGCTTTGCCTCGCCATGGCACGGTCCGCAAGCATCTGGCGAGCCTGCCCTACGGCGAGCTCGCGGCTGCACTGGCCAGGCTGGACGCCTCAGAGAAGATGTGGCGCCCGACGGTGGCTTGTCTGTGGTTCATTGCCGCCACCGTCGTGCGAAGCGGCGAGGCCAGGCTGGCCATATGGGACGAGATCGACCTCGACGCCAGAACCTGGACCGTGCCCGGTGAACGCACCAAGACCAGTCGGGAGCATGTGGTGCCGCTGTCGACGGTGGCAGTGGCCGCACTCAACGAGGCCCGCAACTATTCCGACGGCCAAGGGCTGGTGTTCGTGTCGCCGACGGGCCTCACGCTCACCAACGGCTCGCTGAGCCGGTTCACCCGTGACGAGGGCTTCACCCCTCACGGACTGCGTGCGTCGTTCCGCACCTGGTGCGCCGAGACCGGGGTGCCCCGCGAGGTGGCCGAAGCCGCGCTGGCACATTCGGCCGGAGCCGTGGAGCGCGCCTACCAGCGGTCCGACCTGCTCGCAGCCCGCCGCGAGATCATGGACGCCTGGGCGAAGGTGTTGACCGACACCGTTCCCGCCGCGTGACCTGCGGGAACTGTCGGGCTGGCTGACCCACGCCCGACCGAATCAGCCAGCTTCGAGCTCGGCGCGGAGTCCGACGCCGGGATCGTCGGCCTGCCGGTCGTCTTCGTGGGGCCGGGAGGCGGGATGCACGGTGAAGCCACCGGGGGCCATCAAGTAGCCCTCCATCCGGGCCACACGCTCGCGTACCTCAACCAACACGCGGCCCCGCTCCTTCGCAGATTCGCCCTGTTCGTCCAACCGGCGCCCGTTGCCCTTCACCTCGACAATCAACCCATCCAGCCGACGCCCATTCCCCGCCACCTCAACACTCAGCCCATCCAACCGGCGGCCGTTCGCCCTCACCTCACCGCACAACGCATCCAACCGACGCCCATTCCCGGCCACCTCAACACTCAACTCGTCCAACCGACGGCCGTGCCCGGCGACCTCAACACTCAACTCGTCCAACCGGCGGCTATTCGCCTTCACCTCACCGCACAGCTCATCCAGCCGGCGCCCATTCCCCGCCACCTCAACACTCAGCTCATCCAACCGACGACTGTTGTCGTCGACTACGGCACTCTGCCGCTTCCCTTGCTCCTCCAACCGGGTCAATCGCTCACCGTTCCCCTTCACCTCACCGCTGAGATCCTCGAAGGCGCGGGTGAACTTGGTGTCGAGATGGTTCGTCTGTCTCAGCATCGTGCCGATGGTCAGGGCGGCCGATCCGAGGACCGCCACCAGGATCGTGATCATCGTCGCCAGGGCTTCTGCATCCATGGTGCCCTCCGTGTGTTCCGTTGCGGATGCTGGTGGCGAGCCATTGGCCGCGGCTGCGACGGCAACATCAACCATAACTGACCAAACGGTGAAGCACGAACAGTGACTGATATGCACTCATATGCCGGAATCACCGCCCGGGCCATACCGGCAAGCCACGCCGTGGAGACGCTGTTCTCGAAACTCGACTGAGGGACAGACAGGGGGCACAACCCGTTTGCGCCTTCACACATCTAGCTTGACCTGGCATTTCACACCAAAATACAGCGCTCGGGTTGGGCAGTGCTTGCCGCCGGCGCCTTGATCGCATCGCTCCTCGCAGTGGTGGCGGCTCCAGCCGCGGCAGTGGAGATTGACAACAGCAACCTCCCTCGTGCCAGCGAGTCGACGATTTGGTCGGCTTGCGTGGGTGAGGCAGTCGCTGATCGGGGTTTCACTGACGTGGAAATGGACAGTGTTCATTATGACGACATCAACTGTCTGGCCTACTACGGAATAACTAAGGGTATGACAGCTGATACCTATGCTCCCGGTGATCATGTGAGCCGCTGGCAGATGACACGGTTCATGGAGCGTGCTGCCGCCTTGACGGGCGCCAAAGCGGACGACGTTCTCGGCGACTTCGAGGAGAACGGCTCCGATCCGGTGACGCGAGCCGACATGGCGGTGCTGCTTGTCAAGTTGTTGGCCTCGGCTGCTTCGCATGTCGTGCAGGTTGACGCTGATGACGACAACGCAGTGACCTACGGTACGAATGGTGCGCGGGATCTCGACGACGGTGACGGCGACCCGCGGACTGGCCCACTGGACTATTTCGTTGATGCACGGACCGCGATGCCGCGTCATGTTGACAACCTGATCACCGCGGCCTACGAGTTGGAGATCACCAACGGGACCGGTGACGGCACGACCTTTGAGCCCAAGAGCCCTGTGACTCGTGCTCAGATGGCTTCGTTCATTGTCCGGACTCTGGCCCACACCGATGTGCGCCCGGCCGGGTTGTCAGCTCAGTCCCATAGCAGCAGCGTTCAGATTTCGATGCGCGACAGCGACTTTAAGCCTCTTGGCAACAGGTGGATCGATGTGTTCTATGTCAAGCCGGATCGGGTCGAGGACGCGTTGAACCGCGACAGCTCTTGTACTCGCCTGCCCGAGACCGAGCCCGAAGGAGCGACTCGATGCGAGATCGACCGAGGCGACCATCTAACTCTGGCCGACGGAAACGTGGAGTTCGATCTGCCGTTGACGTTCGTGGGTGACGCTCGCACGTTGTGGGCATGGACCGGCGACATTGAGGACGAGTTCGATGACGAGACCGAGCCGGTTCGTATAGAGGTCGTGCAGGGTCCCATGCCAGCGACTCGGGCGCTGGTGACCAACGACATGGTGGAGGGTGCTACCGAGGCTCGTTTCGGATCCAAGATCACCTTCACGATCCAGCTCCAGCATTACAACGCAACCACCGACAAGGTGCTTGAGGCAGAACCGTTGCGCCAGGACTTCGCATACCGGCTGACGACGACTCTTCGCACCGAGCCGACCTTCGTTGGCGGCGAACGCACAGACGGGACCGTGATCAGCAGGGACCAGGAGGTCCTCAACGTCGGTACTGACGGAACCGCAGAGTTCGTTGTTTCCACGCGTGACCCTCGACCACACCGCCGCGACGACGACGCCCCACGCGAAGTCCAGTGGGAGTTGGTACCGCTCGCAGCTGGAACGACCACGCCCGTCAAGGTCGGCCAAGCCGGTTCAGGCGCTACCCGTAACGACTTCGTGTCGGCACCGGGGGCCGATGACAGCAACGTAGCCACCCGGGAGGATCTTGGCGTGACCAGCGGTTATGTCCAGTTCGATGACGACCCTGGCACGCTCCAGTGGATCGCGGTGCGGGGCGCAAACGCGACCCGCGAAAACCCGATGCGCGCTCCGACCTATGAGTATCAGGACTCCGGCGAGGAGACCGCCTATGTCACCGTGATTGCCGTCAACGAGTACGGCGAGCCGGTATCGGATGTCCGCGTGAAGGTTGCGGGCACCGATCCGGGTAGCCCCGGCACCTGCGCCCCGGCACTTACTGGCGACGACAGCGCCAAGGAGTACCGGACGACCCGGTTCGGCACCGCTCGGGTTGCGCACACAGGCCCGGCGGACGCTACCTCCAGTACACAGCAGATGGTCGCCATCTATCCAGGGTCTGCGCAAGGCGCGACCTACACCGCGACATGCGCCGCTTCGATCGATGGAGGCGTGGGAGCGCGGCAGACCGCTGAGGGTACAATCGACGGCGACGAGACTCAAGAGGAGGCAAACGCGAGAGCGTTCGCCGAAGCTGACCTGGTTTCGCCCACCACCGCACGACACACGATTCACTGGGTCCGCGCTGACAGCGCCGCCGGCGCGGCGCCAGAAGGTGGTGCTCAGGCCATCGCCACTGTCAATGTCGAAGCGGATGAGATTGTCGCAGGCGCAGCCGCCACGCTGGTGATCGTCCGCTACGACGACAACGACGAGTTCAAGATCAACGGCGAATCCAAGAGCATGTCGAAGTTCGAGGAGGAGTTGCAGTACGCCACCGGCGACAGCCGAATCACTGGCGTGACGCTCAATTGGGGTGGCTACGACTACAGGGATCCCGATGAGATCACCGAGTGGGCACTCGTCTACGACGACACAGCGCTCGACGACCTCGAACCGCTGAAGTAGCTGGCGACACCCACAACTGGCTAACCAGGGTGTACAGACGGGATCGACCCGGCTGACCCCATAGCCAAAACGCCAACCCCAGAGGAGGCCCCGGCGATAGTGCCGGGGCCTCCTCGCGTCTCGGTGGGTTGTCCGGGGACTTCACTTGATCCCACTCAGACAAATCAAAGAACATCATTTCGCCCCAGCCGGAGCGGCGCCGACCGCGAGGAGCAATGCGATCACGACTCGGCGGCGGGCTCTACAAAACCCGACTACCAACCCGATGACCACACGCCAGAAAAGCCTATTTCAATCCAGTTCAGGAGTGCCCGGGTGGCGGACGGCCCCGTGCCTGAGCGGTGCTCATCGGGGTCGCGGCACGCGAACACGCTGGTCACAGCCGATGTGTGGATGGCGCTTCCGAGTTACGGCGCTCCTGCCGGTGTGTGGTGTTCGGGAGCCAGTTGGGGTACAGAATGGGGTTCATTGTCAGGCTATGAAATTGCATTGACGGGCTGTCGGCCGACTCCTTGCTCGTTGGCTGGAGCGGAGGAGCAGATGGGCCATCGCGGTGCGGTCCACAATGCCGTTCGGACGGCGAGACCCTCCACTTGGACCGCGGCCATGACTGCGACCCCGTGCGGCGCTGCACCCGCCGGCTTCGGCATCGACGACATCGTCTGTGCAAACAGACGGCCCCGGGGCACAGCCACAGCCCCCAAGACAGTCCTGCTCGGGCTGCGATGGGCCATCGACCGGGAATGCCCGTCGCAGAGCACTCTCAGGTCTGGCTTGTGCCCGAGCCGTCGATCCCGGACGTCGCTATCGCGCTACGCGGATTCCGTCACAGCCGGTCGGCCGCTCCGACCCGCGAAGACGCTCAGTGTCGGCGGCCATGAGATCCTGCCCAGTGGCGGCCATGTAGCTGCCCGCTGGCGGCCAACAGTTCTGCCCAGCGGCGGCCAACAGAACTGCCCGCGTTGAAGTCCATCTCCCGTCGGGGTCCACCGCG
>JAJDZO010000159.1 GCA_022824605.1 Acidimicrobiia bacterium | reverse complement strand
CGGCGGCGTGCCGGTGCTGGTCGGCGGTACCGGCCTTTATGTGCGGGCTGTCATCGACCAACTCGAGATCCCGGGGCGTTACCCCCAGGTACGAGCCGAGCTGGAGGCCGAGCCCGACACTGAGGCCCTGCACCAGCGTCTGGCTGATGTCGATCCCGTCGCGGCCGGCCGAATGGAGCCGACCAACCGGCGCCGGGTCGTGCGGGCCCTTGAGGTCACCGAGGGCAGCGGGCGACCGTTCTCGTCCTACGGACCGGGACTCGGTCACTATCCGGCCACGCCGTTCGTGCAGGTGGGCCTTCGATGGGACCGCGACCGGCTGGATGAGCGCATTGCGTCCCGCTACGAGCAGCAGATGAACGACGGATTCCTAGACGAGGTGCGATCTCTGGCGGCCGGTCCGATCTCGCGGACCGCGTCGCAGGCTCTCGGCTACAAGGAACTGCTCGCTCACATCCGGGGTGAGGCCACCCTCGACGAAGCCTTGGACCTGGCTGTGGCCCGCACCCGCCGCTTCGCCCGCCGCCAACAGCGATGGTTCCGCCGCGACCCCCGAATCACCTGGCTAGACGCCCCCACCACCCCCGCCGCGGTTCTGGCGGCCTGGAATGGAACCGTCGTCGCGTGAATCGCTGACTCGGCAGAATGGTCCTGATCGACATTCATGCGACGTTTCTACTGCTATTATTAGGACATCATGAGGCCATTAGCAGTACTCCTAGATGACCTCTGCGAAAGCCGGGTAGTGGACAGTGCCGACGTGGCGCTGATCAGCGACACCAACCCGCGCAGCGTGGCTCGTTGGCGGGCAGAGCAGGCTTGTCCCCGAAGACAGGCCGAGGATCGCCTGTTGGAGCTAGGAGCTGTGGTTGATTTGGCCCGCACCGTGATGAGCGACGCCGCCGCCCGCTCGTGGATGCGAGCCCCCAACCAAGACCTCGACTTCGACAAGCCGCTCAATCTGGTCAAGGAGGGCCGGTACCAGCGCGTCGTGGATCTTCTGCTTGCTCTCGCCGAGGGCGTTACTACCTGAAATGGACGGGTTCGACCCGCAGCAGCTGTCAAGTGCGGGCGATTTGCATGAGGATCTAACCGGTTACCGGAACCTGACCCCAGGATTCGATCCTCGCAGCGGCGAGGGCGCTCGGCGGTTCGGCGGCCGCTTCAACCCGCCGGGCAGCTTCCCAGTGCTCTATGTGTGCTCAACCCGCGCCTGCTCTGTCAGCGAGCTGCGCAGACAGTCGGCTCGGCAGAACATTGAGGTACGACACATGCTGCCCCGGGAACTGTGGGCCATCAGCATCAGTCTGCGGAGGGTGCTTGACCTGACCGCTCGTGAGAGCCTCAGAGTGCTCAGGCTGACCGTCGACGACCTCGTTCGCAATGATCACGGTCTCACCCAGAGCCTCGGGAAATTGGCCCACGATCTCGGGTATCAGGCGATTCGCTCACGCTCGGCGACCGGCACCGGCGACGTATTCGCTGTCATGGTCGACAACCTTGGTGGCACGGAAATCCGAGTAGAGATGATCGAGGCTTGGACGACCATCGATCATCTCGAGACGCGGGTGTGCTGATGCGCCTGCGGCCCGAGAGAATGCCAGGATGACCCGCCCGCTGAGACTCCACAAGCTCGACGCGTCGGGCAACGACTTCCTCGTCGCCTTCGTCGACGAGTTGCCGGACGACGCCGAGGCGGCGCGCTCGGCGGTGGCGTGGTGTGACCGGCGCGTCGGCATCGGCGCCGACGGGCTGATCTTCGCCGTGCACGAGCGGCACAGTGACGGCACTGTCAGTGGAACCTCAGTGCGGATGCGGCTGCGGAACTCCGACGGCTCGGTGGCCGAGGTGTCCGGCAACGGGCTCAGGTGCCTCGCCCATGCGGTGGCCCGAGAACTCGGCAAGAACGAGTTCGAGTTGATGGTGGAGACCGACGCAGGACTTCGGACGTGCAGGATCTGGCGGGTGCCCGACGACCGTCACACAGTGGTCGGTGTGGGCGCGATGGGCCGCGTCGAGCCCGGTCCGTGGCCCGACGTTGAGCCTGATGCCGTGGCCTCGGTCCTTGAAGGGCTCAGCGGACCAGGGGCGCCCATCGGCTGGAAGACCGTGTGCGTGGGCAACCCCCACATCGTTGTCGAGGTGCCCGATCCCGGAGCGGTGCCGCTGCACGAGGCGGGACCGGCGGTCGAGGCCCTGTTCAGAGACGGCATCAATGTCCACTTCGGTGCGGTCATCGACGAGAACGTGTTGAGGGTGAGCGTCTGGGAGCGCGGCGCGGGCGCGACTAAGGCCTGCGGCAGCGGCGCGGTCGCCGCGGCCTCGGTCTTTAACGACTGGGGCCGGGTGGGCCAGTATGTGACAGTGCGAATGCCGGGCGGAGTCCTCGAGGTCGACTTGTCTGATCCGGTCAAGTTGGAGGGCCGATCCAAGTATGTTGCCAGAGTGCCGGTGCCTGACTCGCGGGGGTTCGAGGTGCAGGCACGCGCCCCTCGGCCGCCCCAGCCGCCAGCAGGACTGTCCGACGGTGCGGATGGCTGAGCCGTTGGATCCGCCTCGCGGCGCCGACGGCGGGCTCACCAGTGACGGCGACGAGCAATCGCCCGAGCCACACGGCGACGCCGACACGCATCGGGGTGGGTTTGGTGAGTTCGGCGGTGATGGGCCGGGGCTCATCGACCGGGCCTTCCGGGAGCGGATCGTGCTGGTCGGCGTGGTCCGCTCCGGCGGCGACGCAACCGCCACCGATGCCAGCCTCGACGAGCTGAGCCTGCTGGTCGACACCGCCGGCGCCGACGCGGTCGAGCGCGTCTGCCAACGGCGAACAGCCCCCGACCCGGCCACCTTCGTGGGGGCCGGCAAGGCCCGCGAGATCAAAGCCCTCGCCGAGGAGGTCGACTGCGACACCGTCGTGTTCGACGACGAACTCAGCCCGGCCCAGCAGTTCAACCTCGAGAAGCTGTTGGGCCGGACCGCATTGGACCGCACCGCGGTGATCCTCGACATCTTCGCCCAGAACGCCAGCACCCCGGAGGGCAAGGCCCAGGTCGAGCTGGCCCAGCTTCGCTACCGGCTGCCCCGTCTGCGGGGCGCAGGCCGGCGGCTGTCGCAGCAGGCCGGCGGGATCGGCACCCGAGGGCCAGGCGAGACCCAGCTCGAAGTGGATCGGCGCCGCCTCGAACGGCGCATCCACAAACTCGAAGGCGACCTCCGGCGCATCGCCGGTCACCGCCGCACCCAGTCGAAGGCCCGCAGCCGCACCCGGAATCGCTCCGCAGCCATCGTCGGCTACACCAATGCGGGCAAGTCGTCGCTGCTCAACCGTCTCACGGCAGCTTCCGTGTCCGTGGAGGACCGCCTGTTCGCCACCCTCGACCCCACCACCCGGCGCCTGGGCCTGCCCGGCGGCGAGACCGTGTTCCTCACCGACACGGTGGGGTTCGTTCGCAAGCTTCCCCACCAGCTGGTGGAGGCGTTCAAGACCACGCTCGACGTGGTGCGCGACGCCGACCTGCTGGTCCATGTGGTTGACGGCGCGGACAGCGACCCCGACGGCTCGATGGCCGCAGTGCGAGAGGTGCTGGCCGAGATAGACGCCGACGAGGTTCCCGAACTGGTGGCGTTCAACAAGAGCGACCTGGGTCCGGGCGCGGCGCGGCTGGCACAGCGCACCGAGGGGTCGGTGGCGGTGTCGGCGGCTACCGGCGCGGGAATGGAACAGCTGCTGGGTGCCATCGGCGACCGCATGCGAGGCGTGGCCCGTGCCGTGGAGCTGGTCGTGCCGTGGGATCGCGGCGATGTGCTCGCCGGGGTGCATCGTGAGGGTCAGGTGCTGGAGTCGACCGCTACCGAGGAGGGCATGCGAGTGCGGGCCCGTCTGGAGCCCGGCTCGGTAGGAGCGCTGCGCCCGTATGTGGTCAACGGATGGGATGAGCAGTGACGGCGCCTCGACGCACGCCTGCTGAGCGTCGCCTGAGCTGTCCGCCGGCATCAAGCCGACAACGACGGTGCTTGGGCTCGCTCCGGTCGACCGCGTGAGCGTCTCTTCGGGATCCGGGAGGACCGGGCCGTGACTTCGGGATTCGTGCCGCCCGTCTATCCCTACGACCGGCTCAACTCGCTGCGAGCCGAGGCCGCCCGGCTGCCTGGCGGAGCGGTCGACTGCTCCATCGGCACTCCCTGCGACCCGCCGCCGGCGGTGGTGGTGGAAGCACTCGCCTCGTCGGGCACGGAGCGTTCCTACCCGACGTCGATCGGCTCGGCCGCCTACCGTGAGGCCGCCGCGGCATGGATGAGGCGCCGCTTCGGGGTGGATGCCGATCCCGATTCGCGGGTTGCGGCCTGCATCGGCACCAAGGAGTTCGTGGCCTCGCTGCCCGGATACCTCAACCTTCGACGGCCCGACCGCGACACCGTGTTGTACCCGGCGGTGTCGTATCCCTCCTACGCGATGGGTGCCACTCTGGCCGGTTGTCGGGCGGTTCCCGTGGCGGTGGACGCCGACTTCCGCCTAGATCTCAGCTCGATCCAGCGGCGCGACGCCGAGCGGGCGTTGTGCCTGTGGGTCAACTCACCGGGCAACCCGGCGGGGGCTCTCGATGATCTGGCTGCGGCCGCGGCCTGGGGACGCGACAACGGCGTGCTGGTCGCCAGCGACGAGTGCTACGCCGAGTTCACCTTCCACGACCGGCCCCGCAGCATCCTGGAGCACGGCACCGAGGGCGTGCTGGCCGTGCACTCGCTGTCGAAGCGCTCGAACATGGCCGGCGTGCGGGCCGGCTTCTACGCGGGCGACCGCGAGTTGATGCACTACCTGCGGGAGTGCCGCAAACACGCGGGCTGCATGGTGCCCGGCCCGGTGCAGGCCGCTGCGGTGGCCGCCTGGAGCGATCAAGAGCATGTGGACGTGCAGCAAGACCGCTACCGGGCACGCCTCGAACAGCTCGCCGCGATCATCACCCTGGCCACAAGCCTCGGCCATTTCGGCGATGCACGATCCGAGGGCGACGACGGCGATGGGTCGTCGATGCTGCCTGCCGGAGCCTTCTACCTCTGGGTCGGCGTGCCCGGCGGAAACGTCTGGGCGGCGGCGGCTTCGCTGGCTCGCAGCGCAGGGCTGATCGTCAGCCCGGGAGAGTTCTATTGCGAGCACCCGGACGGCGCCGGGCCCGTGGATGCCGCCGGATATGTCCGCATCGCAGCCGTACAACCAGACGAGCGACTCGACCTGGCCCGCCAGCGGCTCGTGGACCCTGGCGGCGAGTAGCACCGATCGGGCGTGACGCCGAGGTTCGTGTTCACGCCCGGCAGGCTCGCGGTCCGTACCGGCAAGTAGCCTTTGAGGCCATGTCAGACCTTGCCTCCCGCATCAGTGAGCTCTGGGCCGTCCGGTCCGAACTCGATTCCGATGATCCCGAAGTCGTCGCCACTGTCCGAGAGGCCATAGACGCTCTCGACACGGGCGAGGCCAGAGTGGCTGAGGTGCTCGACGACGGCACCGTCGCGGTCAACCAGTGGTGCAAGCAAGCCATCCTGTTGCTGTTCTCGACCGCTCAGATGAGCACCATCGAACTCGGTCCCTTCGAGTTCGCCGACAAGATCCCGCTCAAGACCGACTACGCGGCCCGCGGTGTGAGGGTGGTGCCCGGCGCGTCGGCCCGCTGGGGCAGCTACCAGGCGCCGGGCGTGATCATGATGCCCAGCTACACCAACATCGGCGCCTATGTGGGGGCCAACACCATGGTGGACACCTGGGCCACCGTGGGATCCTGCGCACAGATCGGCGCCAATGTGCACCTCTCGGGCGGGGTCGGCATCGGCGGCGTCCTGGAGCCCGCGGTGGCGCAGCCGGTGATCGTGGAGGACGACTGCCTCATCGGCAGCCGCTGCATTGTGGCCGAGGGCGCCCGGGTGGGGCGGGGCACGGTGCTGGGCGCGGGAGCGATCCTCACCGGTTCGATTCCCGTGATAGACGCCGAGACCGGCGAGGAACTCGGACGGGGCGAGATCCCGCCCTGGTCGGTGGCGGTGCTCGGCACCCGGGCCCGCCAGTTCAGCGGGGGCGAGTTCGGGTTGCCGGCGGTGCTGGTGATCAAGCGCCTGTCCGAGGGCGAGCGCCACGACAAGTCGGCTCTCAACCAGATCCTGCGCGACCACGGCGCCACCACCTGACCCACAGTCCCGTGCCCGGATCGGCCCCCCGCATACCTGCGACCCAACGGCATTGTCACAGCCGCCTGATAGCCCTTGCGCATGGGTGAAATACATCAGAGTCCCGAAGACCGGGGCCTGTTCGTGGGTGACCTGTTCATGCTGGCTGCCGATCTGGTGGCCGTGCCGTCGGTCAGCTTCGACGAGGAACGCATCACCGACCTGATCGCCGACGAGTTGCACGACAGCAGCGACCATCTCGACGTGCATCGCATCGGCGACAATCTCGTGGCCCGCACCGATCTGGGCCGGCGGTGGCGTCTGATCCTGGCGGGGCACACCGACACCGTGCCGCCCAGCGACAACGCTGCGGCCCGCATCGACGGAGACGTGTTGTGGGGCGTCGGCTCAGCCGACATGAAGGGCGGCGTGGCCGTGATGCTGGAGCTGGCCCTGAATGTGCGACGCCCCATCGTCGATGTCACCTATGTGTTCTACGCCCGCGAGGAGGTGGCCGCCGTCCACAACGGCCTGCGTGAGATCGCGGCGGCCCGCCCCGACCTGCTGACCGCGGATGTGGCGCTGCTGCTGGAGCCCACCGGCGCGACGGTGGAGGCCGGCTGTCAGGGCACGATGCGTATGGCGGTGACGCTGGCCGGCGAGCGGGCTCACACCGCCCGAGCCTGGATGGGTCGCAACGCGGTGCATCGTCTCGCGCCGCTGCTGGCCGCAGTCGACGGATACGAGCCGCGCCGCCCGGTGATCTCGGGATGTGAGTTCCGAGAGGGCCTGCAGGCAGTGGGCGTGACCGGCGGGGTGGCCGGCAACGTCGTTCCCGACGAGGCGGTGGTGACCATCAACCACCGCTTCGCGCCGGACCGCACCCCCGAGCAGGCCGAGCAGCATGTCCGCTCCGTGATCGAGCCCTTCCTTGACGCCGGGGACACGATGGAGGTCGTAGACATGGCGCCGCCGGCCGATCCGGGTCTCGACCATGCGCTGCTAAAGGCGGTGGTGCGCAACAGCGGCGCGCCTCCCCGCGCCAAGCTGGGATGGACAGACGCCGCGTTCTTCGCCGAGCGCGGCGTTCCGGCGTCGAACTTCGGTCCCGGCGATCCGCTGCTGGCTCACACCAGCGGTGAGCAGGTGCATAGGGACTCGCTCACCAAGGCCTACCGGGTCCTTGAGGATCTGCTGATCGATTGATCGACGGCGCCCGGTGCTGTGAGCAGAACCGGACGGGGCGGACGCGCTCAGTACCGCCGCATCATGGTGACGACCTTGCCGTAGACGGTCACCTCTTCGGGCGCGAACTCCATGGGCTCGAACTCCTCATTGGCCGGTTCGAGAACGACCCGGCCGTGGCGTCGCCGCAGCGTCTTCACGGTGGCCTCGTCGCCGGGGATGCCGGCCACCACGACCTCGCCGTTCTCGGCGGTGCTCTGAGCCCGGCACACCACCAAGTCTCCGTCGAGGATGCCGGCGTCGATCATGGAGTCTCCCCGCACCCGCAGCATGAAGAGGTCGCCCTCGCCGGTGAGGTCGGCCGGCATCGGCACCAGTTCCTCCACGTTCTCGGCGGCCAGCACGCCCGAGCCCGCAGCCACATCGCCAACGAGGGGAACGTGGCGCACGGGACGGCGCTCAAGTGCGGCCCCCGAGTTCTCGTCGTAGCGCACCTCGATGGCGCGGGGCCGGGTGGGATCGACGCGCAGATAGCCGGCCGAGTCGAGCACATCGATGTGCGCCTTGACTGAAGCCGGCGATTTGAGCCCGACTCGTGATGCGATCTCGCGGATCGACGGCGGGTAGCCGTGAACCCGCTGATGCTCCACGATCACGTCGAGAATCTGGCGGCGGCGGGTGGTGAGCGGTTTGCGGTTGGCCGGCGGCGTCATGAGTGGTCTCCGATCCAGGGGGCGGGTGGGGTTGCGAACAAGTGTTCGCTATAGTGTATCCGAACATCTGTTCTCATCAGGAGGTTATCCGTACACATGTTTGCGGAACACGCGTTCGATGTCAAGCACCTCGGCTTTCTCGAAGGACCCGGTACCCCTGTCACACCCCCGCGCGAGGATCGTGACATGGAATCACTACACCCACTCCCGCCCTCGCATGTGCCCTGCGGTCCTGCCGCAACAGGCATGCCCTCATACGAACGGTCGCAACGCCTGCCGCCGCAGGTGTATCGACGGCGCCGTGCCATGGTGGCCCTGGTCGCCGCGGCGGCCTTGTCGCTGCTGTTGGTCGTGGCCCGACCCGATCAGGTGCCGCTGGGGGAGGCCAACCCGTGGGAGTCCGCAGAGGTGGTCGAAGCGGATGCGCAGATTGGTCATCAGGCTCTCGTCGCATCGTCCGGGGCGGCGAGATAGCGGGCGAACAGGGTGTCGGAGGCTTCAAGCAGATGATCGAGCGACATCTTCAAAGGCACGGTGCGCGTCGATCCGTGCACGATCCGGGGGCTGTCTCCGCCTGCGAGCAGCGGTGCGACCGACAGGCACAGTTCGTCGATCATGGCGGCAGCGGCGAACTGCGCGTTGAACGACGGGCCGCCTTCGCACAGCACTACTACGGCGCCGCGGCGGTGAAGTTCGGCGAGGATCTCAGCCGGCTGGGGCCGTGGCGAAGCGAGCCGCACCACCTCGGCGACGGATCCGAGCGCCTCCACGGCTTCGGCCTCGGCATCCTGCCCGGTGAGGATCACCGGCGGATCATCGCCGGGCCTCTGGTCGGCGAACAGCGGCAGGTCGAGGTCGAGGTTGAGGCTGCCGCTGACCACGGCCAGCCTGGACCGCTCGGCGCGGCCGGCGGCCTGCCTTGCTCGCCGGGCCGCGGCCGCCGGCCGGGGCAGGCGGTAGCGCTCAACCCGCACCGTGCCGGCCGCGGCCACGATCCAGTCGGCGCAGGCCCGCACCGCCGAGAACACGGCCTCGTCGGCAGGGTTGCCGAGCGCTCCGCTGGTTCCGTCCACCGCGATGGCGCCGTCGGCCGAGGCGATCATGTTGACCATCAGCCACGGCCTTCCCGCCGGCTTGGGTCTCGACATGTGCGGGTAGATGTCCATCGGATCGACCTGGGTGACCGGTCCCGGCAGGAGCCTTCGCACGCCCAGAAGGTACCGCGCCGCTGCCGGCTCGACGCGGCGAGTGCTTCTCTACAGGCCCCGGAGAATCTCTGGACGGCCGGCGAGGCTGTGCACAGCGATTTGCACAGCAATCCAGAGGTTGATCCACAGTTCCGACGCCGTGGCTCCCGGTGGGCGTCGTAGGGTCGCGGCCGGGATGCCCGTGGCGCAGTTTCGTTAGAATTCAAGTGAGGTAATCCGATGACTCTGACCTCCGAGCGGAACAGTCTCCTCCTCGACGCCGACCTTGAACCCGTCGGCGAGGATGCGACCGACGATCCCACCGACAACATCACCTGGGAGCGGCGCGACGCGCGCCTGCTCGACCATCGGGACGGATCGGTCGCCTTCGAGCAGCAGGGCGTGGAGGTGCCGTCCACCTGGTCGCAGAACGCCACCAACATCCTGGCTCAGAAGTACTTCCGCGGCGCCCTCGGCTCCCCGGAGCGGGAGTGGTCGCTGAGACAGGTGGTGAACCGCATCGTCGGAACCATCGCCCGTTGGGGCGACGCCGACGGCTACTTCGCCGACAAGTCGGAGGTGTCGCTGTTCCGAGCCGAGCTGTCGCATCTGCTCTACACCCAGAAGGCCGCCTTCAACTCGCCGGTGTGGTTCAACATCGGAGTTTCCGGGGTGCCGCAGCAGGCCTCGGCCTGCTTCATCCTGTCGGTGGACGACACTATGGAGTCGATCCTTGAGTGGTACGCCGAGGAGGGCCGCATCTTCAAGGGGGGCTCGGGCGCGGGCGTCAACCTGTCGCGTATACGGGCCAGCACCGAGTCGCTGAGCGGAGGGGGCACCGCGTCGGGTCCGGTGAGCTTCATGCGGGGCGCGGATGCTTCGGCGGGCACGATCAAGTCGGGTGGCAAGACGCGGCGGGCCGCCAAGATGGTGGTCCTCGACGCCGACCATCCCGATGTCGAGGACTTCATCTGGTGCAAGGCCCGCGAGGAACGCAAGTCACGGGCGCTGGCCGCGGCCGGCTTCGACATGAGCGTCGACGGCGTCGACAGCGACTCTGTGCAGTACCAGAACGCCAACAACTCCGTGCGGGTCAGCGACGAGTTCATGCAGGCCGTGATCGAGGACCGCGACTGGGATCTCACTGCCCGCACCGACGGCGCAGTGCTCAAGCGCCTGCCGGCCCGTTCGATCCTGCGCCAGATGGCGGAGGCCGCCTGGGAGTGCGCCGATCCCGGCGTGCAGTTCGAGACGACCATAAACCGCTGGCACACGGCCGCGGCCACCGGCCCGATCAACGCCAGCAACCCGTGCTCGGAATACGTCCACCTCGACGACAGCGCCTGCAACCTGGCCTCCATCAACCTGCTCAGCTTCCTCGACGACGACGGCACGTTCGACGTCGCCGGGTTCCGTCGAGCGGTGCAGGTGGTGTTCGCGGCCCAGGAGATCCTCGTCGGCCACGCCGACTACCCGACGCCGGCCATCGCCGACACCACCAGGGCCTTCCGCCAGATCGGGCTGGGCTATGCGAATCTCGGCGCTCTGCTGATGGCCGAGGGCCTGCCGTATGACTCCGAGGAGGGCCGGGCCGTGGCCGCATCCATCACCGCGTTGATGACGGGCGAGGCCTACCTCACCTCCACCCGGCTGGCTCAGCGGATGGGCCCGTTCGCCGGGTTCCACGCCAACCGTGAGCCCATGCTGGGAGTGTTGGATCAACACCGCAGCGCCACCGCCTCAATAGACGAGGACCTCGCGCCCTCCGATGTGCTGGAGGCTGCGCAACTGGCGTGGGACGAGGCTTGCGAGCGGGCCGACCGCTACGGAGTACGCAACAGCCAGGCGACCGTGCTGGCGCCCACCGGCACCATCGGGCTGCTCATGGACTGCGACACCACCGGCATCGAGCCCGACCTCGGTTTGGTCAAGTCCAAGCGACTGGTGGGGGGCGGAACGATGGAGATCGTCAACACGACGGTCCCGAGAGCGCTGCGGAAGCTGGGCTACAGCCCCGAGCGGGCCGATCTGATCGTGGACCATGTCGCTGAGCACCACACCGTCAACGGCGCGCCTGTGGAGGCGGAGCACCGCAGCGTCTTCTCCTGCTCGCTGGGTGACGACGCCATCAGTGCCTCCGGTCACGTCAAGATGATGGCCGCGGTGCAGCCGTTCCTGTCCGGCGCCATCTCCAAGACGGTGAACATGCCGGCCGCCTCGACGGTCGACGACATCGAGGAGTTGTTCATCGATGCTTGGCGGCTGGGCCTCAAGTCGGTCGCCATCTACCGGGACAACTCCAAGGTGGCCCAGCCCCTCACGGTGGGCGCGGGCGCTTCTGTTGACGCCGACAGCTCCGCCCCGCCGGCGGCGGTGGCCCCGGAGGCCGCCGCGTCGCTGGCAGCGGGCGCTGCTTCGCAGCCAGGATCCACACCGGCAGCAGGGGTCGCCCCAGGAGCAGGACCGACGCCGGAGCCGGTGCGTCGCCGGCTGCCCAAGTCGCGCGCGTCGCGCACGTTCGAGTTCCGAGTGGCCGACTGCAAGGGATTCGTCACTGTGGGGGAGTACCCCGACGGCCGGCCCGGCGAGATCTTCGTGAAGGTCTCCAAGCAGGGTTCCACCCTGGCCGGGATCATGGACGCCTTCGCCATCTCGCTCAGCCACGGCCTGCAGTACGGGGTGCCGCTGAGCGCTTTCGTCGAGACGTTCGTGGGTGTGCGGTTCGAGCCGGCCGGCATCACCGACGACCCCGACATCCGCATCGCCACCAGCCTGATGGACTACCTGTTCCGCAAGCTGGCGGTGATGTACCTGCCCCCCGCCGAGCGCGCCGCGTTGGGGGTGTACACCACCGGTGAGCGCACCCAGCCGACCCTGCCCGGTGTGGAGGAGCAGGTCACCGCCACCGAGCAAGGCCACGACCTGCCTCCCGATCCGCCCTCGATCCCGTCGCCGGCGCAGCTGATGGCCCAACTCGACTTCTCGGCCGCAGCCGCCCCGACCGAGCCGCCAGGGCCCGAGCGGCCCGTGAGCGCAGCGAACATGAGCGGGGGACCAGTCGCGGAGCGGCAGACGAGCCCGCTGGACGCGCCGTTCTGCATGACCTGCGGGGTCGCTATGCGCCGCGCCGGCTCCTGCTACGTGTGCAACGACTGCGGCGCCACCAGCGGCTGCAGCTGACGCCAGTCGTTGACGGCGCCGGTTGACGGCCGGTGGCGGGGCGGTGCCGTGGGGTCACAGGGCTCCGATGTTTGCGGACCGTAGTATCGGTTGGGCATGGCGCGCCTGCATCTGCCCTCCGCTCACACGCTTTGGCGTGAGGTTCTTCGCTTCGTAGGGGACCTGCGCCGCGAGTGGTCCCGGGCCCGGGTGGGCGGCCTGTCCGCCGAGATCGCCTTCTTCGGCCTTCTCGGGCTGTTCCCGGCGGTGATCGTGTTCGCCGCCGCCCTCGGCTCGCTCGATGCCGTGATCGGGGTGGGCGCGGCATCCGACATCGAGCAATGGCTCCTCGACCGGGTGGTGGAGACGTTCGGCAGCGACAACACCCTGCGGGAGACCGTCGAAGATCTGTTCGAGCGTTCCAACGCCGGGCTGATCACCGTCGGTGTGGTCCTGACCGTGTACGCGTCGTCGCGTGGCTTCACCGCCGTGGTCGGCGCCCTCGACGTCACCTATGGCCACGAACACCGCAGGAACTGGCTGTCCACCCGGGTCATGGGCGCCGTGTTGACCCTGTTCACCGTGCTCGTTTCGGCCCTGGTGGCCGCCATGGTGGTGGTCGGCCCGCTGCTCGGCGGGGGAGAGGAATTGGCCGAGCGCTTCGGGGCCGGCTCCGCGTTCACCACTCTGTGGGACTGGTTCCGCTGGCCGGTCGTGTTCGTGGTGGTGGTCTGCTGGGCGGCCTCGATCCACCACTTCGCGCCTCGCCGTCGTACCCCTTGGCGCAGCGACCTTCCCGGCGCGGTGGTCAGCACGGTGTGGTGGCTGGCGGTGTCGATCGGCTTCCGTGCTTATCTCGACGCGGTGGCGAACGGGGTGAACGCCGTGTTCGGGCTGTTGGGAGGCGCTCTCATCCTGCTGGTCTGGCTCTATCTGCTGGCCATGGGCCTGCTCGTCGGCGCCGAGATCAACAGCGTGCTCAACGACCGGCGCGCCACGAGCCGGGCGACGGAATCAACCCCGTAGGGATACTCTCGCCGGTGTGAGCGATTACCGGGTCGACCTCGACGAGATCTCCTTCAACCTGCGAAACGTGGCCGACCTCGACGGTCTGATCACCCTCAAGGAGTTCGACCACGTCGATCCCGAAGTGGTTGAGCAGGTGCTGGCGGAGGCCGCCCGCTTCGCGGAGGAGGTGATCGCGCCGCTGAACCGCGTCGGCGACACCGAGGGCGCTCGCCGCCTCGATGACGGCTCGGTGATCACGCCCACCGGCTTCCGCGAGGCCTACGACGCTTATGTGCAGGCCGGTTGGGGGGCGCTGTCCATCGATCCGGAGTTCGGCGGGGGCGGCTTTCCGCACCTGGTGGGCCTGGCGGTGGAGGAGATGTTCACCGCGGCGTGCATGTCGTGGTCGCTGTGCCCGTTGCTCACCCAGGGCGCCATCAACCTGCTGAGCGCCCACGGCACCGACGACCAGAAGGCGCAGTACCTGCCCCTCATGGCCACCGGTGAGTGGACCGGCACGATGAACCTCACCGAGCCCCAGGCCGGTTCCGATGTGGGTGCCGTGGCGGCGCGGGCGTTGCCGCAGTCCGACGGCTCGTATCGCCTCGTGGGCACCAAGATCTTCATCACCTACGGCGAGCACGACCTCGCCGACAACATCGTGCATCTGGTGCTGG
>JAJDZO010000396.1 GCA_022824605.1 Acidimicrobiia bacterium | reverse complement strand
GTTCATTCTCCGCAGCCATCCATCCCAGCCTGACTGGCCACCGCAGTTGTTCCAACCGCTCTCGGTGGGCGTACCTCCGAGATCATGCAACGGTGACAGCGCAGTCGGCGGTGGCGGTGGCGGTGTTGGTTCCGCCGGGATTGTTGTTGACCCGGGTGTGATCGACTCAGCGAACTCGGGGGCGGGTGCGGTGGGCTTGTATTAGGGACTCTATGGCTTGGACGGCTTGGCTTACCTCGTCGTTCACTACTATTTCGTAGCCCATCTCGGTGGCCTCGGCTCGCTCCGATGCGGTCTTCCGCATCCGGCGGGCGACCGTGGCTGCGTCGTCGCCCCGGTTCTCTAGGCGCTTGCGCTGATGTTCGGCGCTGGGGGCGTCCACGAACACCAGCACGGCGTCGGGCACCAACTCCCTCACCTGGCGTCCGCCCCGCACATCGATCTCAAGCACCACATCGGCGCCCTCGGGAGGGTCCGGCACCGGCGTGCCCTGCAGGTAGTCGAGGAACTCGACCCACTCCAGGAAGCCGTCCGCCTCGATGGCGGCCTCGAACGTGGCCCGGTCGACGAAACGGTAGGCGTCCGCGGACTCGTCCGAGCGGCGGGGCCTAGTGGTCCACGACCGTGACAGCCACAGGCGCGGATCACGAGCCAACAACTCGTCGACGATGGTGCCCTTGCCGACGCCGCCCGGCCCGGAGACTATGACGACCGAACGGTCCGCGAGGGAACTCACCCCCGCCAGGCTACCGACCCGGTACGGGTCAGCCGAAAGCGTCGAGCAGCTGGCCCCGCTGGCGGGCGCCGAGTCCCCGCAGGCGGCGGTTCTCGGAAATCCCGATCTCCTCCATCGCTCTGCGAGCCTTCACTTTGCCCACACCAGGCAGCGACTCGATCACAGCCAGAACCTTCATCTTGCCGACGGTGTCGTCGTCGATGCGGCCCAGCAGCTCGGACAGCGAAATGTCGCCGGCCTTGAGCTGGCCACGCAGCTCCGCACGCTCGCGGCGAACGGCGGCCGCCTTGATCAGGGCCTCGCGCCTGACCTCATCGGAAATTGAAAACGGTTTAGCCATGGCCGGAGAGATTATCCAATCTCACATGAATGTGCCACCGGACCATCGAATTCATGGTCCCGCCCGGATCCGCTCGACCTCACGGCTGCAAGCTGCGGTGCAGACGCTCGGCCGCCTCGACAGGATCGGCGGCTCTGGTGACCGGCCTGCCCACGACCAGCAGATCCGCACCGGCGGCCAGCGCCTGAACCGGTGAAGCCACCCGGCGCTGATCGTCCAGCGAATCCTGAGCCAGCCGAATACCAGGAACAGCCCGAAGAAGCTCCGGGCGGACATGGCGGGTGGCGGTCAGATCAGGGGCCGCGCACACCACCCCGGCGCAGCCTGCCTCGAACGCCATCTCCATGCGCTCAGCCACCATGTCACGGGTGGCGGCCACCTCGGCCTCGCTGGTCAACACGGTCACCGCCAACACACCGGCGGGCAGGGTGGCGCCCTCGGCCAAGCCCTCGGCACCGGCCTGCAGCATCTCGGCACCGCCCGCGGCGTGCACCGTGAGGTACGACACCCCCAACTCCCCTACCACCCTCGCGGCCCGGGCCACGGTGGTGGGGATGTCGTGGAGTTTCAGGTCGCAGAACACGTCGTAGCCGAGATCGATCATGGCCCCGATGGCTTCGGGGCCGGCCGCCGTGTAGAGCTCCAAACCGATCTTGGCCACCCGGAAATGCCCGACCAGCGAACGGGCCAGGCGCGACGCCGCCACCAGATCGTCGACGTCGAGCGCCAGTGCGAGACGGTCACGGACTTCGGCGCGGCCCGCACCGCCCTCATCCTGTGCGACGCCGTCATCGCGTGCGACGCCCTCATCGCCGGTGACGTCAGCGCCTTGCGTGGCACGGGCGCCTTGTGTGGTGCCGGGAACTTGGGTGGCGCCGGGAACCGTGTCATCCATGGGCTGCTCCTATCAGTTCGTCGAGTTCTTTTGCACCCTCACGTCGGCACCACTCCCGCAGTTCGTGGAGCACACGCCAAGGGGCTCGAGGATCGGCGAAGATCGCCGTGCCCACCTGCACCGCCGAAGCACCGGCCTGCAGCATCTCGACGGCGTCGGTGCCGCGGGCTACCCCGCCCACACCGACGATGGACACCTCAGGCAGAGCTTCGCACACGTCGTAGACGGCTCGCACCGCCACCGGGTGAAGCGCCGCTCCGCTCACACCGCCGCGCCGAGCACCGAGCACGGGACGGCGCTCGTCGATGTCGATCACCAGCCCCGCCAGGGTGTTGGTGAGCACCACCGCCTCGGCGCCGCCATCGACCGCAGCCGCGGCCACCGCCACCAACTCGGGGGTGTTGGGGCTCAGCTTGGCCCAGCGGGGACGGCCGCAACCGGCGGTGGCGGCAACGACGGCGCGGGTCGCTTCAACAGAGTGGGCGAACATGCGCATGCCGTCCTCGGTGTTGGGGCACGACACGTTCACCTCGACCGCGGCGACCTCGGGGGGTGCGGCGGACAGCAGGTCGGCCGCCCGGCGGTAGGCGTCCACGGTGCCGCCCCAAATGCTGGCCACCACCAGAGCGCCTGCCTCGATCAGGGCGGGCAGATCGTCGTCTAGCCAGGACTGGACCCCCGGCCCCTGCAGGCCCACACTGTTGATCATCCCCGCGGCCGGGTCGCGCAACGGATGCAGCCGTGGCGCCGGATTGCCCGGCCACGGCTCGTCGCTGAGAGATTTGACCACCACCGCGCCGAGGTCGCTGAGCGCGCCGTAGGGCGCCAACTCGGCACCGTGGCCGGACGCGCCCGACGCAGTCATTACCGGGGCACCCAGCGAAATGCTGCCAACGCTGGTCGTGAGGTCAGTCATGGTTCACGCCCGCCCATTCGCTCGGCCTCTGAGCCGCGCCTCGCAGGTTGCGGTGGTACTCCTGGAGGCTGCGCACCGTCGGGCTGCGGTCGCGCAGTTCGCTCAAACCGGCAGCGGCAGCCAGCGCGGCTGCTCCGGTGGTGACCAGCGGCAGACCGGCTCGACCGGCCGCGGACCGGATGTGGTCGCCGTCGGCGCGCGGGCCGCGGCCTCGGGGAGAGTTGATCACCAGCTGGATCTCGCCCGCCTCGATCAGGTCGACCGCGTGGCGCCCCTCGTGGTCGCCCAGCTTGGCCACCTCGACCGCCACCGGCACACCGCCGCCCCGCAGGCACTCAGCCGTGCCGGCGGTGGCAGCCAGGCTGTAGCCGAGCCGGTGGAAGATCCGGGCGGCCCGCAAGCCCACGGCCTTGTCGCGGTCGGCCAGCGACATGAACACCGTGCCCGTTTCGGGCAGCCGAGTACCGGCCGCCAACTGAGCCTTCACGAAAGCCAGGCCGGGCGTGGCATCGATGGCCATCACCTCGCCGGTTGAGCGCATCTCGGGTCCGAGCACGGCGTCGGCGTCGGGGAACCGGTTGAACGGCAGCACCACCTCCTTGACGGCCACGTAGTCGCCGTTCACACCCCACAGCGACGCCGGTGGCAGCGACGCCGATGGCTCCGACGCTGCCGACTCCGGCGCTGCCGACTCCGGTGCTGGTGGCAGCATCCCTTCGCTTCGCAGCTCTGCCAGCGTCGCTCCCACCATCAGGCGGGCGGCCACCATCGCCAACGGAATCCCGGTGGCCTTGGCCACGAACGGCACCGTGCGAGAAGCCCGCGGGTTGGCCTCGATCACGAACACATCGGCGCCGGTGGCCGCCGCGCCGGCCGCACCCGACCGACCCGCACCGTTCGGGCTGCGTTTCACCGCGAACTGAACGTTCAGCAGGCCCTTGACATCGAGTTCCTGAGCGATGCGGCGGGTGTAGTCGCAGATCACCGACACGACCTCGTCGCCCAGCGTGGCCGGCGGGATCGTGCACGCCGAGTCGCCCGAATGGACGCCGGCCTCCTCCACATGCTCCATGACCGCACCGATCTGCACCTCGCCGGTGTGGTCGCGCACCGCGTCCACGTCCACCTCAGTGGCGTCCTCAAGGAAGCGGTCCACCAGCACCGGCCGCTGCGAAGCCGGACCGCCCTCACGGCCCAGCGAACCGAAATCGGCCAGTTCGTCGATAGCGGCCGACAGCTCGTCGTCGTCGTAGACGATGGCCATGGCTCGACCGCCGAGCACATAGGAGGGCCGCACCAGCACCGGATAGCCGACCCGGGCCGCCACCTTGCGGGCCTCGGTGAAGCTGGTGGCCGTGCCGCCCGGCGGTTGCGGGATCCCGACACGCTCACACAGGGCGTTCCAGCGCTCGCGGTCCTCGGCCAGATCGATCGAAGCCGCAGACGTGCCCAGCACCAGCTCGGCAGGCAGGCGACCCGACAGAGCCAGCGGCGTCTGGCCTCCGAGCGACACGATCACGCCGACGGGATCCTCGGCTGCGATCACGTTGGCCACATCCTCAGCGGTGAGGGGCTCGAAATAGAGGCGGTCGTTGGCGTCGTAGTCGGTCGAGACGGTCTCGGGGTTGCAGTTGACCATCACCGTCTCGTATCCGGCGCCCCTGAGGGCCTGTCCGGCGTGGACGCAGCAGTAGTCGAACTCGATGCCCTGCCCGATGCGGTTCGGCCCCGACCCGCAGATCACCACCCGAGGCCTGGCCGCCGGGCGGATCTCGTCGGTGTCCTCGTAGGTGGAGTAGTGGTACGGGGTGGTCGCCTCGAACTCGGCCGCGCAGGTGTCGACCGTCTTGAATGTCGGCCGCACCCCGGCCCGCTCCCTCAAGGCCCTGACCTCCGTCTCGGGTGCGCCCCACAGGTGCGCCAGTTGCGCGTCGGAGAATCCGAGCCGCTTGGCCCGGCGCCATCCGGCTCTGTTCATCGCCTCGGGGGCCAGCGATTCGAGCACTGGGCGCTCCTCGCTGATGCGCGAGATCTGGTCGAGGAACCAGGGATCGACGCCGGTGGCCGCCGACACCGCCTGCACCGACACTCCCCGGCGCAGCAGCGCTTCGAGCTGGAAGATCCGCTCGGGCGTGGGCACGGTGGCCGCGGCCAGCAGTTCGGCGTCGTCGAGGCGTTCGGTGGCGGCTTCGGCGGGGTCGGCGTTGAGTCCGAAACGACCCTGCTCCAGGGACCGCAGCCCCTTCTGCAGCGACTCGCAGAACGTGCGGCCTATGGCCATCACCTCACCCACCGACTGCATGGAGGTGCCCAGCGTGCCCGACGCGCCCTGGAACTTCTCGAAGGCCCAGCGAGGGATCTTGGTGACCACATAGTCGAGGGTCGGCTCGAACGAGGCCGGGGTGACGCCGGTGATGTCGTTGGGGATCTCGTCGAGGGTGTAGCCCACCGCGAGGCGGGCCGCGATCTTGGCGATCGGGAACCCGGTGGCCTTCGAGGCCAGCGCCGAGGAGCGGCTCACCCTCGGATTCATCTCGATCACGACCTGACGGCCGGTGGCCGGATCGACCGCGAACTGCACGTTGGATCCGCCGGTCTCCACCCCCACCCGGCGCAGCACCGCGAAGGCGGCGTTGCGCATCTGCTGATACTCGGGATCGCTGAGCGTCTGGGCGGGGGCGACGGTGATCGAGTCACCGGTGTGCACACCCATCGGGTCGAGGTTCTCGATGGAGCACACCACCACGCAGTTGTCGGCGCGGTCGCGCATCACCTCGAGCTCGAACTCCTTCCAACCCACGATCGACTCCTCGATCAGGATCTCAGAGATGGGGCTGGCCTCCAGACCGACGGCCGCGACCTGCTCGAACTCCTCGGCGGTGGACGCGATGCCGGTGCCGCGGCCTCCGAGGATGTAGGCGGGGCGCACGATCACCGGCAGCCCCACGCTGCGCATCACCTCGCGGGCGGACTGGATGTGGCGGGCGGTGCCGGAGCGGGGCACGTCCAAGCCGATCTCGAGCATCGCCTGCTTGAAAAGTTGACGGTCCTCGGCGGTGGCGATGGCGGTCGCGTCGGCACCGATCAACTCGGCGCCGCAAGCCTCCAGAACCCCCGCGTCAACCAGTTCGGTGGCCAGGTTGAGCCCGGTCTGACCTCCGAGGGTGGGCAACACTGCGTCGGGCCGCTCCTGCTCGATGATGCGAGCCAGCACCGCCGCGTCGAGGGGCTCCACGTAGGTGGCGTCGGCCACCTCCGGGTCGGTCATGATGGTGGCCGGGTTGGAGTTGGCCAGGATCACTCGGTAGCCGTCGGCGCGCAGCACCCGACAGGCCTGCGTGCCCGAGTAGTCGAACTCGCAGGCCTGGCCGATGACTATGGGCCCCGAGCCGATGATGAGGATCGACTCGATGTCGTCACGCCGGGGCACGGCGACGGTCCATCATCTCGGCGAAGCGGGCGAAGTGGTGGCGGGCGTCGTGGGGGCCCGGACCGGCCTCAGGGTGGTGCTGCACACCGAAGGCGTCGGCGCCGTCGACGCAGAGCCCTTCCAGGGTGCTGTCGTTGAGGCAGAAATGAGTCTCCGTGACGCCGGGCACCGACCCCGGCTCAACCGCGAAATTGTGGTTCTGGCTGGTGATCTCTATGCCACCGGTGGCCGTGCAGCGAACGGGCACATTGCCGCCGTGGTGCCCGAAGCGCATCTTGAACGTGCGTCCGCCCAGGGCCAGAGCCAGCAGCTGGTAGCCGAGGCAGATGCCGAACACGGGGACAGTGCCGACCAGGCGCCGCAGAGCTTCGGTGGCCGGCTCGGCCAGCTCCGGGTCGCCGGGGCCGTTGCTGAAGAACACCCCGTCGGGTCGGCGGGCCAGCACCTCGTCGGCCGGAGTGTGCGCGGGCACCACGGTGACGGTGGCCAGCTCCCCCAGGCAGCTCAAGATGGTGGACTTGATGCCCAAGTCGTAGGCGACCACCCGCCGCGGTCCGGCACCAACCGTGTACGGCGTCGAGGTGGTGACCTCACTCACGAGATCGACCCCGCGGGTGCCGGGCTCGGCTCGGGCTGCGGCCAGCAGCGTGGCCTCATCGGCGGTGCCGAACGCGCCGGGCATGGCCCCTGCGTCGCGGATGTGGCGGGTGAGGCGGCGGGTGTCGATCCCGGCGATGCCGGCGATGCCGTGGCGGCGCAGGAAACCGTGGAGGCTGCCGGTGGCCCGCCAGTTGCTGTGGCGGCGGGCCAGGTCACGCACGATCACCCCCCGGCAATGCGGGCGGGCCGCCTCGGAGTCGGCACCGTTGATGCCGTAGTTACCGATGTGGGGGTAGGTGAACGTGATGATCTGACCCGCATAGGACGGGTCGGAGATCACTTCCTGGTACCCGCTCATCACCGTGTTGAAGACCACCTCGCCCGAGGCCACCTCGATGTCGGGCGCGCCGACGGCCTCGCCCTCGAAGATCTCACCGTCACACAGCACCAGCAACGCCGGCACCGGTGCCGTCATCGCGGCAGCCGGCCCAGCATCACGACCTGCATGATCACCGCGGCAGCCGGCCCAGCATCACGACCTGCATGATCATCGCGGCAACTCGCCGTCGATCACCGCCGGCTCGATCATCGTTGTACCTCACCGTCGATCACGACCGGTTCGGAGGCGAGCAGGGTGTGGCGGACACGGCCCCGCAGCTCCATGCCCTCATACGGGGTGTTGCGGCTGGGGCTGGCCATGGCCACGCCCGACACCGTCCAGGTCGCCTCCGGGTCGATCACGCACAGATTGGCGGGCTCGCCGGGCGCCACCGGCCTTCCGTGACGGTCGTCTACGCCGGCGATGGCCGCAGGCTGCCACGACATCAGGGCCAACAACCGCTCGATGGGGAGCTCCAGGTTGGTCAGAGCCAGAGCCAGCGCCGTCTCCAGTCCCAGCATCCCCGGCGGCGCCGCGTCGAAGGGCCGCTCCTTGTCGGCGCTGGTGTGGGGGGCGTGATCGGTGGCTATCGCATCGAGAGTTCCGTCGGCCAGACCGGCTCGCACGGAAGCTACGTCGGCGTCGGTTCGCAGCGGCGGATGGACCTTGAAGACGGTGTCGTAGGTGGCGCAGCAGGCATCGGTGAGGGTGAAGTGATGGGGCGCGGCCTCCGCCGTGACCGCCAGCCCTGCCTCCTTGGCGGCGCGCACCATGGCCACCGACCCGGCCGTGGACAGGTGCTGGAAATGAACCCTCGAAGCGGTGAGCCGAGCCAAGGCGATGTCGCGCATCACCATCAACTCCTCGGCCTCGGCCGGTTGGCCGCCCAGACCCAGCCGGCTCGACCATTCGCCTTCGTGCATGGAGCCGCCGCGGCTGAGTTCATCGACCTCGCAATGCTGGGCCAGCACCACCCGGCGACCGCCGGTGAGATGATCGAGCCCGGCCGCGTACTCCAGGGCGCGCCTCATCACCCGAGCGTCCTGCACACCGGCGCCGTCGTCGGTGAAGATGCGCACCCCCAGCCTCACCAGCTCCGCCATCGGCACCAGGTCCACGCCGCGGCGACCCACGGTGATGGCCGCCGAGGGATACACGTCGCAGCACGACCCGGCGCTGAGGTCCTGCACCTCGCGCACCACCGCCGCGCAGTCGATGGCCGGATCGGTGTTGGGCATGGCGATCATGGCGGTGAACCCGCCCAGAGCGGCGCCCCGGGCACCGGTCTCCACCGTCTCGGCGTCCTCGCGGCCCGGTTGGCGCAGGTGGACATGCAGATCGACGAGCCCGGGAGCCACCACGCACCCCGAGGCGTCGAGCGTGCGATCGCCGTCCAACCCCGCTGGATCGACCGCGATCACCCGGCCGTCGCCGACCAGAACATCGGCGCGGCGGGTTCCGGTGGAGTCCACCACCGTCCCGCCCCTGATGACGACGGTGCCGTGGGAGGGAACTGCAGCCAGCCTGGCGCTCATTTCGTCCTCGCTTTTGAGGCCCGTAGGGTGAACAGCGGTGGGCGCGCCGACGGCCGGATCCTCATGCCGCCGCCACCGTGTGGTCCTCGGCGAGGTCGAGGCCGGAGCCGAGCAGCAGGAACAGCACCGCCATGCGCACGGCCACACCGTTGGCGACCTGTTCGGCGATCACCGCGTTGGGCCGGTCGGCAACATCGCCGTCGATCTCCACGCCGCGGTTCATGGGGCCGGGGTGCATGATCAGGGCGCCATCCTTCAGCCGGTCGGCGCGGGCCGCGTGGAGGCCGTACTCGGCCCGGAACTCGCGCAGCGACGGCACCGACGCACCCGCTTCACGTTCAAGCTGCATCCGCAGCAGATAGCAGATGTCGATGTCGCCGAGGACCGAGTCGAAGTCGTGGGTGACCGTGACGGGCCAGCCCTCAAGGCTCGACGGCAGCAGAGGACGGGGAGCGACCAGGGTGACCTCCGCGCCCATGGCGGTGAAGGCCAGCACGTCGGAGCGGGCCACCCGGGAGTTCACGATGTCGCCAACGATCGCCACCCGGGCCCCGTCGAGTCCGCCCAGATGGGTGCGGGCGGTGTAGAGATCCAGGAGCGCCTGAGTGGGATGCTCGTGGCGGCCGTCGCCCGCGTTGATCACCGAAGCGTCGATCCAGTCGGCCACCCGGTGGGGCACACCCGCGCACGAGTGGCGCACGACGATGGCGTCGATGCCCATCGCCTCGATGGTCTGCACGGTGTCTCGCACCGACTCGCCCTTGTTCACCGCCGACGAGCCGACGGAGAAGTTCACGGTGTCGGCCGACAGCTGCTTGGCCGCGGCCTCGAACGACAGCCGGGTACGGGTGCTGTCCTCATAGAACAGCCACACCACGGTCTTGCCTCGCAGGGCCGGCACTCTGGGAATGCGACGCTGGCTCACCTCTGCGAACGAACCGGTGAGGTCGAGGATGCGCTCCAGGTCGGGGCGGTCGAGATCGGCGATCGACAGCACATGGCGCCGCTGAGACGTGGCCGCCATCACGCCAGCACCCCGATGCGCACACCGTCGGATTGCACGTCCACCATCTCTTCGCGGCTGGTCGGGAGGTTCTTGCCCACATAGTCGGGCCGGATGGGGAGCTCCCGGTGGCCCCGGTCGACCATCACCGCCAACTGCACCGCGCTGGGGCGGCCCCAGCTGTGCAGAGCGTCGAGCGCGGCCCGAACGGTGCGTCCGGTGAACAGCACGTCATCCACCAGCACCACCACCTGCTGGTCGAGGTTCACCGGGATGTGGGTCTCGGCCTGGGGCAGCACCGGCCTCAGGCCGATGTCGTCGCGGTGCAGGGCCACGTCGAGAGTGCCGACCGGCACCGGCGATCCCTCGATCTCGGCCAAGGTTTCGGCTATGCGGCGGGCGATGGGCACCCCGCCGGTCTGCAGGCCGATCACCACCAGTTCACCGGTGCCGTGATTGCGTTCGATCACTTCGTGGGTCATGCGGCGGACGGCACGGTCCACGTCGTCGGTGCTCATCACCTGGGTGCGTGACCGGAAGGTGCCGCTGGCGTGTCGCACAGTGAAGCGGCGTTCTCGTTCGGCCATGCTGTCCTCCCCGTTCGAGCCTCACCGGACCCGTTTCACGGTCGAGCAGCGACGGTATCACCGTGCGCAGCCATGCGCGCGCATAGCACCAAAACACGCTGTGACGTGTGAGTTCAGCCCGCGGCGACTCGTTCGCCTAGGCCGTATGGCTGTCTGGTCGGGTGCGGGCGAAGACGAGCAGGTCTGAACCCTTGTGCTCCGCGGGTGCGGGGCTCGGCGCCGGGATCTTGACTCGGCGCAGGCCGGCCTTTCGGGCTACCGCCATTGATGCGGGGTTGTCGGCGGCTACCTCGGCCATCACCGCGTCGAGTGGTCCTTCCGAGAGCACCCAGTCCACCACCAGCCGCACCGCTTCACCGGCTCGGCCCCGACCCCGCCAGTCGGGGGCGATCCACCAGCCGACGAGCGCAGCCCGACGGACAGGATCGAAGCTGCTCAAGCCGACCTCGCCGATCACCGTGCCTGACGGCGGATCGGTGACGGCCAGATCCACGGAGCGTCCCTCGGTCCACGCCTGCTGACGCTGAGAGATCCATCGGCGGGCGGCAGCTTCGTCGGCGGGATGGGGCACGCTCAGACGATTGCTGATCTCTGGATCGCTCCAGGCGGCCACCAGCGCAGGAGCATCCGACGCCTGCCAGGGCCGCAGCAGGGTCTTCGGACCACACAGACGGGGAACCGGAACAACCATCGGGGCTGCCGGGCCAGCCGTCATGGCGATAGATCTTGCTCTCGCACCTCGTCGGCAACGGCGCGCAGCACGCCGTTGAGGAAACGGGGGGACTCGGCACTGCAGTACT
>JAJDZO010000142.1 GCA_022824605.1 Acidimicrobiia bacterium | reverse complement strand
CTCCACCAGCAGCAGTCGACTTCCGAGGAGGGCCAGAAACTCGCCGCGGTCGGGTTCGAAGGGCTCCACTACGAGTTGTTCAGCCCCCACTCCATGGTGTCGTCGTGGGGCGGCATGTCACCGCCGGCCGACCCGCGCATGGTCAAGCCGATGGAGAACTTCCTGCGCAGCGGGCTGTTCGGGCCGTGGGACAAGCCGGCCGTTGTCAACAACAACGAGAACCTGCCGCCCCTGGTCAATCCGTCGGGGCACCGAGCCTGGGGCATCGACTCGTTCCTGCTGTGGCCCAACTTCATGATCCTGATTTGGGAGACGGGCTGGTACCTCACCTACTCGTACTGGCCCGACAGCCCGAGCTCGCACACCTTTGAGTCCTCGCTGTACTTCGTGCCACCCGAGACCTCCTCGCAGCGGGTGGCACAGGAGTACGCGTTCTCAGTGTTCAAGGAGTTCGCCCTTCAAGACGCGAACACCCTCGAAGCCACCCAGTCGATGATCGAGACCGGCGTGGTGGACACATTCGTGCTGAACGACCAAGAGGTGCTGTGCCGCCACCATCACGCCGCGGCGCGAGAGCAGGTGGCGGCCGGTCGCCGTCCCGACTCCTATCCGTGGATGCCGGCAGAGGTGTCCGCGTGAGCGCCCCCCTGGCTCTGCCCGAAGAGTTCGCAGACCTGGCCCAGTTCGAAGACTGGGCCCTCGAGACGTGGCGGGAGCGGTACGAGAAGCGCCTGGCCTCCACCGTCGATGAGATGCAGGCCCTCTATGACGCCATCACCCCGCGATTCGAAGAGATCCTCTCCTACTGCGACCGCCATGACCTGGCCGATCTGCCCGACGAGGTGCGAAACCTGATGTTCTTGCTGTTCGCGCTGTGCGAGGCATCGCTGCCGGTGGAGGTCTGGCGCCAGCCGAGAGTGCCCGACAGCGGGGCCGCCGACCTCACCATGGTGGCCGAGCCCCGGCTGTGACCGGCCCCCGATTCGGGGCATAAGGCACCAACGAGGCGAAACGCTCGCGGCCGGCTGCTGTTTCGATCTGCGTGGCGCGCTTGGAGGGACTCGAACCCCCGGCCTTCTGATCCGTAGTCAGACGCTCTAATCCAACTGAGCTACAAGCGCGGGCCGCAGCCAGTGTACCCGGCCCCTTGGCCCTGGTTGCCACTGGATTGGCGCGATCAGGCCTCTTTGATCGAACGGGTCAGCATGATTCCTCCCACCAGGGCCTCAATCGGGGCAGAGCCGAAGAACTCGGGGGCCAACATCATCTTGGTCAAGACATTCGAGCCAGCAGTCACAATGGCAATGACGCCTGATGCCCAGTTTGGAAGGATTACTAGCGGTGGTACCATATATGGCGTGATCAAGACAACCGTCTATCTGCCTGATTCATTGAAGAAAGACGTGGAGCGCCAGGCCCGACAGCGCTCTTGCTCTGAGGCCGAAGTGATCCGTCAGGCAATTCAAGACGCCGTTTCACGCCCAAAGCCGCAGCCCGGCATAATCGGGGGCGACAGCGACTGGGCCGAGCGAGTTGACGAACTCTTGGATGGCTTCGGCGAACGGTGATTATCGCCGACACCAGCGGCTTAATCGCCTTCTTCAGCGAATCCGGGCATCAGCACGAGCGGGTTGCGTCGTGGTTCGACACGAACGACGACGTCATGGTGGTCTCCCCCTACGTTATGGCCGAGCTGGACTATCTGGTCGCCACTCGAAAAGGGGTTGACGCTGAGTTGGCAGTTCTCGCCGAACTCTCGGGCGGTGCCTACGAGCTGGCCGAAATGAGCACAGATGACGTCGCCGCCGCGAGACAGGTGATCGCTCGATATCGCGACCTCGGGGTCAGCCTGGCAGACGCCTCAATGGTCGTATTGGCTCAGCGTTATGGGACGCGCACCATCCTCACCCTCGACCACAGGCACTTCAGCGTCATGCGCCCCCTAGGAGGCGGATTCTTCAAAATCGTCCCCTGAGGACAGCCCGCTGGCCCAAGGACAGAGGCGGTGTGACCTATTGATCGTCACTGCGATGCGGGTTGCTGGCTGAGCTCAATTGTCGGTGCACTGGGCCAGGGCTTCTAGGGTGCGGACTGTTCGGTCCCAGCGCTCGTTGTCGAAGCGGTTCTTGATGGTGCGTGCTTCTTCAACGGTCATGGCGGTCTCGCCGGTGCTTTGGCCGAGGGCCCTCAGGACTCTGTTCCAGCGTCTTACGTGGTCGTTGTGGCTGTATTCGTCGCGCCATTGAGTCACCTCGGCAACGGTGATGGCATCGTCGGGCAGCGGGCATGGCGGCGAGGGGTCTTCGTCTTCGTCCGGTTCGGCATCGGTGTCAGGTTCGGCGTCGGCGTCGGCATCGGCATCAGGCTCGGCATCAGCGTCGGTATCGGAGTCGTTGTCGTTTAGCGTGTCCGTGTCCGTGTCGGCGTCGGCGTCAGCATCGGAGTCGTTGTCGTTTAGCGTGTCCGTGTCCGTGTCCGTGTCGGGGTCGGTATCGGAGTCGTTGTCGTTTAGCGTGTCCGTGTCGGGGTCGGGTTCTGGGCTGTTCCCCGTGGACTCGGGTTGGTCGGTGATGGTGCCTGTGGCGGTGTGTTGGGTGGAATGCGCTTCGGCGGGGCCGGAAACATGGTGGATGCGTGCGCTGAACGTCTCAGGACCCTCGGCAATGCCGTCCTCGAAGAGGAACACTCTGAAGCTTGCGCTGGTCTGGCCCGGACTGAACTCGACGGTGCGGCCGAGAGTGACGTAGTCGTCTTGTCCGGCGGTGCCGTCAGCCACGCTGAAGGTGACGGTGACGGCTTGGGCGGCGGCCTTGTCAAGAGTGACCGTGAAGTAGATGTAACCGTCGGTCTCGACTGCGGCGGCGTCCTGAACGCTGACCTGAGCCAGGGCTACGTCGTTGTCGGTGACGGCGGTGGTGGCGCTGCGGGCAGTGGGATGCGTGTCGTAGTCGTACTGCGGTTCGACGGTAACGGTCAGGCTGCCATCGGGTTCGTGGCGGCTGTCGTCGGTGGTGGCGATGTCGAAGACGAGGCTGCCGCTGGTGGGGATCGTGACGGTGCGCGTATCGTCGTCGGCGCCCCAGTCGCCGGTCTGGGCGACAGTGATCTCCACCTTCAGCGGTTGTGCGGGGGCGGGATCGGCGGTGAGGGTGAACCGTGCCGTGTCGCCCTCTGCGATGGCAGCCGCATCTGCTGTAACAGACACCGTGGGAGCGGTGCCGCCGGGGTCGTTGTCGTACACCGTCACCGCAGCGGCGCCCGAGTTGGGGTCGGGTTCGTAGCCGCTGCCCGACACAACAGCAGCGGTGATCTGCCCGTCGCTTTCGCGGGCGCCGTCGTCCACCGTCGGCACCTCGAACACGGCCAGACCCAAGGCGGGCACATCAACGGTGAGCGTCCTGGGCTGGTCTGTGGCAAGGAAACCGGCGGCGCCGCTGATCTGCACAGTGACCGGCGTCGATGTCTCCGGCGGCGGGCTGATGAGCACCGCGAACCGCGCCGAGGCGCCCTCGGTGATCGCCCCGGTGTCGGCGGAAATGATCGCCTCGGGTGCGGGAGGCTCGAGCTGGTCGTGGTTGGTGATGGTGTAGGTGATCTTCTTGTTCGCGGCGCGGTACAGGTTGGTGTTTCTCGGGTCTTCCAGCGTTATCACGATGGTCTCGCCCGAGTCCTCGTGCGCGTCGTCGATCAGCTGGATATAGAAGTGGGAGCGGTCCTGGCCCGCCAGCAGGCCGGTGCCGTCTTCGACGTTGTTGGTGTATGAGCAGTTGCCGTCTAGGCGCAGTGGACCAGCGTTGTTCCTGACCCTGTAGTCC
>JAJDZO010000220.1 GCA_022824605.1 Acidimicrobiia bacterium | reverse complement strand
AGCTTGCGAGCCAGTTCATCGACAGCAGCGGGGAACCCCTTCGCCTTCGTCCGCCGCGGGAACGCGAACAAGTGGGCACCGTCGTGCTCGTTGTGCCCGAAATAGCTCTCGGCCGCCGCCTGGCTGACGTCCTCGAAGTCTCGCTCGGGACGCACGCGCGTGCCCCTGCCGACAGAGACCCCGAACCAGCTCAGCAGCAGCAGGAAGACGTAGGTCGAGCCGGCGTCCAGAGCCTCAGGGCTGAGCTGGATCGCCTGATCCCCGACAGAGAACGGATATCCCTCTCCGGCGGAGACGGCGCGGTCCTCGAGTTCCGCGAAGACGGAATCGGCAAGCCGTTCCGTCGTCTCGCCCCGAGAGTCCACGAGTGCGTCCATGGAGTCCTGAATGGCGTCGGTCGATCCGCTGCGGCGCAACTCCGCCACGAGATCTTGGAAGCTGCTGTTCCCGTCGATCGAGGCGAGCGCCTTGAGTTCGAGCCAGTCGGCCTGCGCGGTGGCGTCGCTCGAGGCCGGAGGCGATCCGATCCCGGATATCACGACGCGGAGCGGCTTCGGCGACGACTCACCCGCCGCTGCCGACGGTGATCCTCCATGTCGGAGACAAGGCGATCGGCGAGTTCGAGGATCTCGGTGGCGACGCGAAGAGTGTCGCCGTCGCCTGCGTCGCCCGTCAGCTGCTTGCCCCGCGCCTCCTGCAGCCGGTGCCTGGCCTCTTGAAGATGTCCTTTGAAGAGCTCCTCGTCGCCGGTGCTGATGTCGATCACGACATCCAACGGAAGACCGCGCCGCAGGGCGATCAGGCCCGCTTCGCTGCCGATGGCCGAGTCCAGGCGGCGGAGGTCGGGGTTCTGACTCTGGACCAGCGGTCGGGTGTCGGTGGACTTCCGTCCGTAGAGCCACAGGCACAGATCGCCCAGCTCTTCCAGCCTCTTGGCGGGAACGGGGTCGGGCTGGAAGCTGCGCTCGTTGTCGATCCCAAGCAGATCCTGGATGTTCTGATAGTCCAGACCGGTGTAGAGATGCGAGAACGAGAAGTGCTTCTTCCACCGGTCATCGAGGTCGAACCGGCCGGACTCCTCTGCTTGGCGCAGGACCATCAGACCTCGGTAGAGCCTTCGAACGGTGGTGTGACGATCACCGATTCGCCGAGCGATCTCGTCGAGTTCCTCGCCCAGTTCGTTGTGGACCCAGGCGACGTACTGGGCCTTCGCATATGACTGCCACGGCTGCGGGCCATTGACATGCTTGAAGCCGACGTAGTGCCATATGCTCTGTCGAGCACACTCGATGGCGGGCAGAGTGGCCAACTCCTCCCGCCGCGCGGCCGTGATCGTCGGCAGATCACTTGCTCCCACCTTCGCTCGGAGGGTGCCGTCCACCAGTAGCCGCACAGCCGCCAGACGGCGGTTGCCCTCCACGACGACGAGTCTGCCGTCCTCTCGCGCCACGAAGATCGGCTCATGCTCGAAGTACCCGTTGCTGGCGATCGACAGCGCCAGTTCGTCGACGGCGAACTCCCTCCACAGCCGCTCGACCAGATCGGGCTCGTCGAGCTCCCCGTCGAGGAAGAGCCTCGGATTCCTCCGGTCGAAACAAAGCTGGTCGGTCGGGAGGCGCGTGGCAGCCGGCACTGCTCCGGTCGCCTGCTGCGCCGCCATGCCAGCCACACTACCGGAGCGCCGCGCCCGGCCATGCCCGAGCGGATTGAGGAACCCGGCAGGCTGCCGTGAGCCCGGGGGGGCTGGCGGTCATTGGGGGTGAGCCAGGACGGCCGCTTGGGCGGGCGACGGCTTGGGGGCTTGCGGTGGGGGTCGGGAGGTCGGCGGCGGTGATCAGGGGCCCATGCAGTCGAAGCGGGCGTTCACGGACCGGAGCACCGAGAAGATGTTGGCGCGCTGCACGGCGAACTGGTCGCATACGGCCTTCCATGGCCGCATGCAGCACATGGGTGGCGAACAGCTCGCCGACCCGGGTGTTCTGGTTGTTGCAGAAGTCGCCTCCGCCCGACACGGCACCGCGCCCGCGCTCGCTGCCGACGTAGTCCTGATAGAAGTCGAAGAACTCACTGCGGCTGATAAGTCCGAGATCGAGAGTGCGGCGGGCAGCTACGACGGGGCTCACCTTGAAGACTCGGGCAAGCGCTCCAAAGCGGTCCGCCGCTCGCTTCGTCTCCTCCCAGCGTGCCCGGACCTCAAGCGCCGGGGCCAGAAACTCCGCGGCTGCCTGGTTGCACCAGTCCTCCACGTCCGTCCCGCCAGGCAGCAGGAACTCGAAACCGGACAGGCCCGCCTCGCCGAGCCAGATGTGAGCCAGTTCATGGGCAAGCGTGAACATCTGCGCCGACTTCGCGTCGGCGCCGTTCACGAAGATCAGCGGCGCGTGCGGATCGGCGAGCGCGAAGCCGCGAAACTCCTCCACGCTCAGGGGGCGGTGGGTGTTGTTCCCCACGACGCCATTGATCACCGCCATCACGCCAAGCCGTTCGATGGCTCGGCGGAGTTCGCTCACAGCGTCCTGCCAGGACCGCACTTCTGAGGCCCATCCGCCTTCGAGGCCCAGCGCGCGTCGCATCTCGTGGCCGACAGCGGTCGGCTCATCAGTTAGGCGGGCGCTTCCGGCGAACACAAGGGGATCCGCCTCCTCAGCGACCAGGGCCTCCCGAAGCCACGCCTGCCGACGTTGCATCATGTGCAGCGTGTCGAGCAGGTCGGGGCTCGGACGCGCCTGCGAAGTGTCGGCCACCGTGCGGAAGTCAGCTACGGGCAGGCGCTCCTCAGGCGGCTCGGGCAGGAAGAAGTAGCCGACGGGCGCCCGAGTCGCCTTCGCGAAGTCCTCAAGGTCCTCAAGCTGCTTGAAGGTCGGCGACGCCTCGCCAGCTTGCCAATCCGAGAGCTTCGGGAACTTGCGTTGCAGCTCGCCCGCATCGGCACGCGACCGGTCGATCGCCCACCGATAAAGTGCAGGCTCTACGTCAACGCGGAGTGGCATGGCCGGGTGGCGTCATGTCGATGAACCCGATCCACCAGCGCTGACCGACCGATTGGCACATCACGTGTCAATCCCGCGGTCGCGCTACCCGCGCTTACAGGTCGTCGCAGATCGCTTCGCCCACACACCAGACCGTACCCCGCGGCCAGCCCGACAAGTGTCAGACCCGAGTTTGGCGGGTGTTTCGCGTTTGGGGAGGTCAGAGGGGGCGCGTTGGTGGGGTGTTTCCACTACATTGGCGGTCGCGGTGGGGGTTGGCCGGGTCAGGTGATGGTGGCTTTGTCCCAGTTGCGGGTGTCGGT
>JAJDZO010000310.1 GCA_022824605.1 Acidimicrobiia bacterium | reverse complement strand
GCCGAGGGCAAGACCCGACGCGAAGCCCGCCGAGCCCACAAACGCCACCTCGCCAACCGAATCATCCGCCGAATGTGGCGCGACGAAACCGCCCGAAAACAACCCCAACCCCTCGCCGCTTGACAAGGGAGCGTCTGACAGTCCCTCCTCCGGGCGTCGCCTGGAGTTAGATATCGATGGCAACGGCTGCGGTCGGAATCCCAAGTTCAACAGCGATCGGCTCGTAGAGATCGACGCCCTGGGCCGCAGTGCGAAGCGACACCAGGAGCGCGTAACGGACAGGGAGGTCCACGCGGTCTTTCCGGTTGTTGTTCTTCCACCAGCCTCCAACTGCATTCACCGCCAAGCCGCCACCGGTTGTTGCCAACTCGGCGCCGTACCCCGTCCAGATGTCCTGGTGGAGCGAACCACGATCGCGTTGCTTTGGGCCGACCAACCACTTTGCGTCCCCGATCGCGGATGGGCCACCACCCTCTTCCTCGGACTTGGCCGCTCGGTTCACACGTGTGACGAAGCCTGCCGTTGACTCATTGGGCCGCTGGAGATCGAAGCGGAGGCCGTGCGATGCGTAGGCGTATCTACGGCGCCAGCCGCGTCGCGAGGCTAACGGCTCGATGAAGTACGAGAGCGTTACCCGCAGTTCCACATCGTGCTCTCCAATCTGTTGCAGGACCTCGGAGGGCCACGGCAGCTGATGAAGCCGGAACTCTCGCATCCTGTGGTCCGGGCCGGTGAACGGTACGAAGGTGTCCTGCACGACCATAGTGACCGCGTTTGCCGAGGAGTTCTCGACGCCGTCTTGAGTCGGGACGCCCCATCCGTATCGTCGGACCTGTCCCGGCCGTGTGCCCGGTGTTCGACGTCTCGGACCTTCGGGTTGCCGCCGCCTTGGCGCGCGAACTCGCGGCCTTCGACATAGCCGCGGACGAGCAGGTGAGGTAGTGGTTCGCCCTCGTTAGCCACTGGTGGTACTGCTTCGCTCCCCCAGAGCCTCGATCAGCTTGTCAGTAGCTACCCGGTCGGCACCGGCGAGCAGTGATCGTTTGGCGGCGGTTTCTGCGGCTTTGACAAGCTCGGCGTGGCTCAATCCTTCGGTGTGCTTGCTGATCGACTTCCACCCCATCCGACCCGCGAGGGTTCCAAGCCGGGCTTTGAGTACAGAGATGGCCTCGTCAGGTGTCGGGAGTGCGTACGTGATCACGAGGTCGAATCTGCGAAACAGAGCGCGGTCGAGTATAGAACGATGGTTGGTGGCCGCAACGACGATGCTCTCGGGTCCGACACTCTCGATGAACAGCAGGAAAGAGTTGAGAATCCTGCGCGCTTCTCCGACATCGTTGCCGGCTCGGTCCGCTCCAAGTGCATCAAACTCATCGAATAGATAGACGGCGCGTTGGGACTCAACGGCATCAAAGAGCACTCGCAGCTTGGAGGCCGTTTCGCCCAGATACTTCGAGAGCAGCCCGTCGAGCCGAATCGTCAACAGTGGCAGGTCCAGCTCGTGAGCAAGAACGCCTGCCGTCATCGTCTTGCCGGTACCAGGCGGGCCCTCGAGGAGGAGCCGGTGGACCGGGTTGAAACTCTGATCCATCAGCGAGTGGCGCTGCCGCTGCTCGGCAACGACACCCTCCAGGGACTCGATCAGTGCCGACGGGGCGACGAGATCCCGAAGGCTGGTCTCGGGGTATGAAGCGACGACAAGGTCGGCGAGGTCTCCACGAGGTTGTGCGATCGCCGTGACAGGGCTCGGCTTTGTCTCGGCTTTGCCGGCCTCGACGAGAGACTTCACGTCTGCGGCGAACCGGTGGTGCCCTTGTCGTGCCGCCTTTGCGGCGACTTGGAGCGCGACGGAGTAAAACGCTTGGTCGTCGCCCGAGCTGTGGCTCTTGACGAGTGCCTTGACATGGTCCGCAGACGCTGACATTCGCTCTTCCTCGCAACCAATCCTAGGACCATTCCCGACACCCGACCGAGTTCCTGCGAGATTGAACCGCCCTGGTATGGCCGGAGGGTCTAGCAGTACCTGGGTCTAGTGAATGGCAGACGTTGGGATTGCGTAGGGCGCAAAGGAGCTCAATACGTAGCGCCTTCTGTATTACGTCTGTGTTGCGTCTGATTTCGCGCGACAGGTTCTGGGTTTTTTCAAGCAGCATGGTGCGGGGTTGGCGGCCTGAAAGCAAACCAAGATGAGGACAAGTCACGGGGCGACGTCACCGTCGGCCGAGGGCCAAAAGCAGCTAACATGCCCGCCATCGAGAAGTCGGATTGGGAGCCTGGCCCGAGGTGAGCCTGGCCGACGCCCGTGCAAAGGCGCTCGACTCGGTGGGCGAGATTCGCGCCAGGATGCCTCCCCCCTGGGAGGTTGGCGATGCCCGGGAGTGGGTCGACCCCATACGCCGCGAGATGGGCTGGCCTACCACCACCCCCGAGTTGCCCGGCGGCCCCGAGTGAGGCCGAGCCCCGGCATTGGCCCCGATGGGCTGCCCCGCAAGGTGGCCCGGCGGCAGGCCGCCGCGGTGGGGGTGGTCGCGGGGCTCGGCTTTGAGGCCAACCGCGAGCTGTTCGGCTCCGGCGCGATCCCCGGTCGGTGGGGCGCTCTGGTTTTCCTCGGTGGGCTGGTAGCGACCATCGTCGGGCTGGGCTTGTTCAACCTCCGGCAGTACGGGACCGTCTTCTACAGCCCGGCGGGCCGCTGGCGCACGGCCGCGTTTTGCGGCGTGCTCGTCCTGCTTGTCGTGCTCGCCGTGGTGACCTGAGCGCCCTGGCTGTGTGTCCCCCCGTCCCCCGGCGGGGGGCATGCAAACGCAGTCTCATGCGCGACGGGGCGGGCGTGCTGGTTGGGCGGTGTTGGGGGCGGTGTTTTAGGCGGGTTGGTATTGCAGCAGGGTTGACCGGCCGACGATGTCGATGATGCGCACGAGGGCTTCTCGTCCGTCGGCGTCGGTCAAGTGCAGGTCTTCGTTGAGTCGGAAGTTCACCGGCTGTTGGAGGCCTTGGTTGATGGCGATGTTGTCGGCGTAGAGGTAGGAGCGGTCGAGGCTGTCGAGGATCGGGTTGAGCCGTCCCGACACGATGGGCAGGTGGCCGGTGGCGTCGGCGAACACCACGGAGCCGCCGCCGGGCAGGGGGGTGAGC
>JAJDZO010000295.1 GCA_022824605.1 Acidimicrobiia bacterium | reverse complement strand
CTGGCGGGGCGGCGTGGGCTCCGGCCGTCATGAGGGCCGGAGCCTCTGTGGGAGTCGCGGCCGGGGTGCCGGCATCGTCGCCGGAGCCCCCGCAACCCGTTGCGATGATCGCAACCGCCAGCAGTCCCTGAACCAGGCGCCAGCGCATGGCCGCAGGATACGGGCTCTCCGCGTCTTGGGCCGGAGTGAGGGTGTCGAGGAGTGTCCAGTCGAGTTTGCCGGCGTAGAGCAGGGCGCGGATTCGGTAGTTGGTGTACCCGAACGCGGCTCGCATGACGCGTTTGTTCAAGTTGTTGGCGGCCTCGGTGGCACCGATTCTGGGGGATCCCTCGCGTTCAGCCGGGGACCCTCACCACCGTCACTCCACCCCGAAAACCCGGAGTGCCGGAATAGTTGGTGCGACGCGATCCATTTCTCGAACGAGGTCGTGCCGCGAATGCTGTGTAGCAGTTCGTGGCATCGCTGGCGGGCGTTGTCGAAGCGTGCTGCGAGGGCCTGCTTGGGGACCAGCGGGTCCGAGTAGAGCAACTGCGACTGCTCGGCGACGAACCGGTCGTAGGCCTTGGCTACCTCTGAGGCCAGCGTCTCGATCTCGGCGATCTCACCGCCCCGGTGTCAGTTCGCGTGAGGTTGATGGCGCTTGATGGCACCTGTGCCAAGTCGTAGGCGGCATCGCGTTCTCGGGCTGTTGCGGTCAGCCTCGGCATCTGTGCGGGGTTCGGGACGGTACGCTGGCGGGGTCCGCGGCAGATGGGTTGACGTCATCACGGCGCTGACCCGCCATGTTCTGGTCGCCGCGGTAGTGCACAAGTCTCGATGGTAGGGAGCAGAAGTATGGGCAAGGTCGTGCTGATCACCGGGGCGTCTTCTGGTATGGGACGCGAGGCGGCGATCATGCTGGCCGATCGGGGACACAAGGTGTATGCGGGTGCCCGCCGCGTTGACCGTATGGAGGATCTGAGTGATCACGGCATCACCGCGGTGGAGATGGATGTGACCTCCAGCAACGACAACGAGCGTGTCGTCGATCAGATCATCGACAGTGAGGGTCGCATCGATGTGCTGATCAACAACGCGGGCTTCGGTCTCTACGGCCCCGTCGAGGAGATCCCGCTCGAGGATGCCAGGTATCAGTTCGACGTAAACCTGTTCGGCCTGGCCGAGCTCACCCAACTGGTGCTGCCGCACATGCGTGAGGCCGGCTCGGGTCGCATCGTCAACGTGTCGTCGGTGGGCGGCAAGGTCTACACGCCGCTGGGGGCGTGGTATCACGCCACCAAGCACGCCCTGGAAGGCTGGTCGGACTGCCTGCGCATCGAGACCGCGCCGTTCAACATCCAGGTCGTGCTTATCAAGCCGGGCGCCATCCGAACCGAGTTCGGCCAGGTGACCGGGGCCGGACTGGGCAAGTACGCCGAAGGCTCGGCCTACATGGCGCTGATCGAGCCGTTCATCAAGATGATGATCAACCCGCGCATGGCCGAGCGGGGCACCGACGCCAAGGTGCTCGCCGAGGTCTTCGTCGAAGCGGCCACCACCGCCAAGCCCAAGCGCAGATACGTCAAGGGTGCCCTGGCCCGCCCGGTGATATTCATCCGCAAGTGGCTCGGCGACAGCACCTACGAACGGTTGCTGCGCCGCATGTTGCGCTGACCTCTGGACGGCTGCTGTGCGACGGGCCCGAACCTGCGGCGCGCATCTGCCGGTCTGATACCGGGTTCATAACTGGGCTATCGCTCCTGGCGGTGCGCCCGGAGCATTCGGTGTGCTCGGGCGACACGGCTGCTGTGAGCGTGGAATCCTCCCGGCTTCGCCGTTGGCGCGGGACATCCGTCGTCTGGGTCTGGCGATACGGTTGCTGTGAGCCTGGCGTCCACTGTCTCATGGGTGAGCTAAGTTCGCTTCGTGGCTTCTCGAATTTCGGAGAGTGCGTTCAATGCGGTGCTTGCGGGTGCGCTGCGGGACCGGCATCCCAGGTGGGGTGGATCGGCGGTACTGGCTGAAGCGACCGGCGTGTTCCGCGGCGCAGCCGCCCGTCAACCAGACATTCTGGTGACTGGCGAGGGCGGGGCGCCGGTCGTGATCGAGACCGAATACAACCCGGCTCGGAGTGTCGAGTCAGACGCGACAGGCCGGCTGGGTGCGATCATCGACGCCAGCGGCCGGAGGGTTTCGGCCGTATTGGCGGTGCGCGTGCCGCTGGAATTGCGCGACGCTGCCGGCGGACGCCTGTCGGAGTTGGCGTCGTCAGCGCAGTTCCGCTTCTGCTGTTTCACGGCGGACTTCGCGTCGGCTGCGGCTGATGGTCCATCGGAGACGGTTCGTTTTCCGGCGCGGGGTTGGCTCACGGGCGACGTCGATGACATCGCCGGGCTTGTTGAGCGAGTTCAGATTCCAGAGGCGGCCATCGCGCAGGGAGCGCTCCTCTTGGAGGAGGGCGTCAGCGACGCCGCCGCTGTGCTCGACAGGCTCAGCGCACGCCACGCTTCGGTCCTTGCGCGTGTCGCCGAATCGCTGCGTCAAGACGACGGCGAGCAGACCCGGCGCATGGCGATGGCGATCTGTGCTAACGCCTTTGTGTTCCAGGCTGCCATCGCTGGCACGCATTCGGAGATCGTCGGGCCATCGGATCCGTCGCTGCTCGGCAGCGGCGTCAGCGTGTCCAAACGGCGCGTGCTGGCGGCTTGGTCCCGGATACTAGCGGTCAACTACTGGCCGATCTTCGCGGTCGCGTCCGACATCGTCGCGGCCCTTCCGGCAGCCGCGGCCTCCGAGGTTCTCGACCGGCTCGCCGATGCCGCTGAGGGCATGGCCGGACTCGGAGCCGTAACGACCGGTGATTTGGCCGGTCAGATGTTCGGGAGGCTGATCTCGGACCGCAAGTTCCTGGCGACCTTCTACACCCGTCCCGCTTCCGCAGCGTTGCTGGCAGAACTCACGGTCGACCGCCTCACATGCGACTTCGCTAGCCGGTCGGACGTGACTGATCTGCGGATGGCGGATCTCGCCTGCGGCACTGGTGCCCTTCTGTCGGCCGTGTATCGATCGGTCGCCGCTCGCTACCGGCGCAAAGGAGGCGACGACGAGGCAGTGCACGCGGAGATGATGGAGACCTGCTTGATCGGCGCTGACATCATGCCGGCCGCCACGCACCTGACCGCATCGATGCTCTCGGGCGTGCATCCGTCCGTACCCTTCGGCAACACCCGGGTTTACACGATACCGTACGGCCGTCAGAGTTCTGTGCGCCCTGTGGCCATCGGCTCATTGGAGCTTCTGGGCAACGAGCAAGTGCTGTCGCTGTTCGGTACGGGCCGCTCCGTCGCCGCCGGTGGGGGCGAGCGAACGCCCGAGGAAGTGGGTAGTGAGGCGGACGTGCCCGACTCCAGCCTCGATGTGGTGATCATGAACCCGCCGTTCACGCGATCCACCAACCACGAGGGAGCCGCCGCGGGAGTTCCCCGTCCCGCGTTCGCGGGCTTCGATACCAGCGAATCGGAGCAGCAGCAGATGGCGGCCCGCCTAAACGACATCTATCGCGGCATGATCTGTCGTGCCGGGCACGGCAACGCTGGCTTGGCGTCGAACTTCGTCGACGTGGCCCACGCCAAGGTCAAGCCCGGAGGCGTGGTTGCGTTGGTGCTCCCCGTGGCGGTCGCAGGTGGCGCTGCGTGGCAGGCCACACGCGACGTGTTGCGGGCGGGATACACGGGCGCCGTGGTGGTGACCATTGCGTCAGCCGGCTCGACCGATCGTGCCTTCTCGGCGGACACCGGCATGGCCGAAGCCTTGGTTGTTGCCACGAGGCGGGTGAATGATGACTTTGCGCCCGGTGATGATGCGGTCGTGTGGGTCAGCCTTAAGGCGCGGCCCCGTGACGCGGTGGCGGCAGCTGCAACCGCCGGAGCGATCTCCGAAGCGGTCGCAACTGCTGCGGCCGTGGCTGCGGAGACCGAAGCGGTAGAGCATTCCGCCGGCGGCAGGAAGTCGGCGACCGATGTTGCAGCTCCCTCGGCGAGTATCGGGGAGCCGGACACGGTTGGCCGGTCCTCTGGAAAGCTGCAGCTCGGAGATGAGGTGATCGGCTGCTATGCGCTCGGAGGCTGGGGCGACGGCGGCTGCGCGGGCGTGGCCAACCCCGGTGTGATCGAGGCAGCGGCTGTTCTGGCTCAGGGTGTGCTGCGACTGCCGGGGCTCGACGACCGCCGCATCCCGCTGGCATCGTTGGCAGATCTCGGCGATCGCGGCCTATATCAC
>JAJDZO010000236.1 GCA_022824605.1 Acidimicrobiia bacterium | reverse complement strand
CTCCTCGACCGCTGCCTGCGTAAGGACATGGAGGTGAGCCCCTCGCCGCGCGGCGCGGCGCAGAACGTCACCAACACCCCGCACTGCGGGGCTGCACCATTGCGGGTGGGTGACCGGAGTCAGGTCAGCGGCAGTGATCAGACGGCGCAGACCCGGCGGCGCCGAGTAGTTGATGCCGTGGACGACGTCGGCGCCCCGCACCAGGCGAGCCAACGCGGGCCGGTCGCTGTGGGCCCAGCCCAGATGGCCCAGCCGCGCCGGCAGCCGGCTGCGGTGAACAGCCACTCCGAAGCGCGACGCGATGGACGCCACCTCCTCGGCCGGAGTCCGCGCCGACAACACGTACCCGGCCACCGAGACGTCCGAGCGGTCGGTGAGCGCCGCGACGAGACCCGCGGTCAGCTGATGCATGCCGGTCGGACTTCCCAACAGCGGCCCGACGTCGAGCGCAACCCGCACCACTTCGGTGTCCGGCGGCCGGTCGCGAGCGCGGCCGTTGCCGACGATGGAGGGTCGGTCGCCCCCGGAGCCGGTGCTGCTCACTCGTCAGAGCCCAGCCGCGGATGGAACAGCGTGTAGAGGATCAGAGCAAGTGCGGCGATCCCAGCTGGGACCACGCCGTCGCCGCGTCCCGTGTAGGTGGGGTACAGCACGAACACCGACAGCACCGCCGTCCAGAGCCACAGCACGATGACAGCGCGCCAGTGACCGTGACCGAGACGCATCAGGCGGTGATGCAGGTGACCCAGGTCGGCCACGGCCAGACCGCGCCGGCCGACAATGCGGCGCACGATGGCGAAGGCTGTGTCGAACACCGGCACCCCCAGGATCACCAGCGGAATGAACAGCGGCGCGTAGAAGAAGAAGGCCTGGCCGCTGAACTCTCCAGTCGAGCGTCCGCCCACGCTGATGGTGGCTGCCGCCATCAGCGCACCGAGCACCAGCGCCCCGCCGTCTCCCATGAACACCCGAGCCGGATGCAGATTGTGGGGCAAGAACCCCACAGAGGCCCCCAAGGCCATCGCCGCCCACAAGGCGCCGGGGTTGGCCTCGTCGATGATGCCCACGTCCGCGAGGCGCAGGGCATACAGCACGAACGCGCCCGAGGCTATGGCCACGATGCCGGCCGCCAGCCCGTCGAGGCCGTCGATGAGGTTGACGGCGTTGGCCAGCCCGACCACCCACAGCACGGTGATCAGCAGCGACCACCCCGACGACAGGATCACAAGATCCCAGAACGGCACCCTGAACACCTCGATCGAGACCCCCGCGACGTGGAAAGCCGCGCCCGCAACGGCCGTGCCGGCGACCTTGGCCCGAGGCGAGAGTCCCCTGGTGTCGTCAGCAAACCCGACACCGAAAATGGCCACCAGTGCGACGACACCGCCGAGAATCTCCCAACGCGACGATCCGTCGCCGACGAGCAGCGCCGCCACCGCCGCCACCAGGATTCCGGCGATCATCGCCATGCCGCCCGCGACCGGCGTGGGCTTCTCATGTATGTGGCGGTCGCCAGGCTCGGAGGCTGCTCCCCACCTGATCGCCAGCCTCGCCGTACGCGGGACCAGCGCGAACGTCACCACCGCGGCAGCGGCTGCCACTACGGCGAACGGCACCAACGACAGCATTTCAGCGGTTCACGGCGTCCAGGGACCTAGAGGCTGCTTGGGGGCAGCGAGGCGACCGTGACGGTGTGGGCCTACCATGCGAGGTGCGGCGCGACCGGCTCTCGGCTCACGGCAATGGCGCATTGGCCCACAGTAGAGCACCGCCGCCAGATAGTGCGGGAGCGGGTGCCCCCGACGAACCATTATGTGCCTTTTGCATATAGTTTATGGGCTGTCCGTTGACACGTGGCTGTGATGGTGGGTAGTGTCGCTGCGGGCGATCGGAGGTGTGCGCTCGTGACATCGATGATGACAGGACCTCCCGAGGTTGACATCGAGTATCCGGAGGGTCCGAGCGTGCCCGAGGGCGACATGCACATGCGGCGACGCCTTGAATTGCTGTTCGCGCTGCGGCACTGGTATGCAGGCCGCCACGACGTATACGGCGCATGGGTGTGCTGCAACATCAACGTGTACTACAAACAGGGCGATCCCAAAGTGGTGGTGGCCCCCGACATAGCGGTGGCGTTCGGTGTTGACGCGGCCGCGGTAGAGAACCAAAGCAACTACAAGGTCTGGGAGGCTGGCGCGGCGCCGTGCTTCGCGCTGGAGATCTCGTCTCCCAAGACGGTGCTCACCGACGTGCATGTCAAGCCCGACAAGTACGCCGAGCTTGGCGTGGACGAGTACTGGCGGCTCGACCCCACTGGCGGTGATCTGCTGGATCCACCGCTTCAAGGCGAACGACGCCAAACTGGGCGCTGGACGCCGATCGAGGTGGTCTCTGACGGCGTGGACGGTCTGCGGGGCCGCAGCGACGTGCTGGGCCTGGATCTGTGCTGGCGCCCGCCCAAGCTGCGACTGTGGGACATCGCCAAAGGCGCATGGCTGCCCGACCCCGACGACCTCGCCGAACTTGCCGCCCGGGCTGAA
>JAJDZO010000023.1 GCA_022824605.1 Acidimicrobiia bacterium | reverse complement strand
TGCAGCGGGTGGTCGTAGAACATCTCGGCCACCTCGCCGAGGTTGCGCACGCACACCCCGAGCGGCGGCGGCTTGATGCCGAAGGCCATCTCGATGGCCAGCGACGACACCGAGGCGTGCACGCCGCCGCACACCCCGCAGGCCCTCGACGAGATATCGATGGCGTCTCGCGGGTCGCGGCCCTTGAGGATGATCTCGTAGCCGCGGAACAGCATCGCCATGGAGTGGGCCTCCACCGCGGTGCGGGTCTCAAGGTCTAGCACGGTTTGAACGGCCAGCGCGCCCGCCACCCGGGTCACCGGGTCGATGTTCCACTCCCGCAGCCGGGGTGGGGCGGCCAGCGCTCCAGCGCTGCTGCGGCTCTGCGCGCTGCGCACGAAGTCGCGGGGCTCGGCGACGGCCACCGCATACGGGTCGCCGATGCCTGAACGCAGGCGGGCCTTGCCGCGGTCGTCGAACTCGATGGGCAGGTTCTTGAAGCACATGGCGACTAGCGCCCCCTTGGGGAGGTGAGGAACTTGGGGTGCGCCATGATCAGTCGTCCTTGTTGGGAGGTGAGGTACTCGCGGCTGGGATTCATCAGTTGCCTCCCTCGTGGGAGTGTTGCCTGCGGGAGTAGAGGCGATGGACGAGCCGCTCCGCTCCGACGGGCTGGGTCTTGTAGCGGCCCCAGCCGCTGGGCAGATCCCGCCTATCCTGCCAGCGCGTCGAGCGCATCTTGTCGCTCTGAGACAGCTGGCGCATCCGCCGGATGAAGCCGCCCATCACCCGGTTGGTGTTGGTGGACAGCAGCGCGCCCGGCGGCCGCTCGTAGATGGGCGAGAACTTGTCGGGGAAGCCCGGCATGGTGCAGCCGATGCAGATGCCGCCCATGTTCATGCAGCCGCCATGGCCGTCGACGATGCCCCTCTCGGCGATGTTGCATTGCACGACCGGGCCCCAGCAGCCCAGCTCGACCAGGCATTCCTTGTCGCCGTAGGAGTGGGCGAACACGCCCTCCTCGTAGTAGCCGGCCCGGGGGCAGTGCCGATGGACGGTCTCGGTGAACAGCCAGGCGGGCCGGCCGAGTTCGTCGAACTCGGGCAGCGGGGCCAGGCCGTTGAGGAACAGCAGGGCCGCGGCGGCGGTCTCGGTGATGTTGTCGCCCACCGGTGAGCAGCCCGGAATGTTGATCACGGGAAGCCCGAGTGCGGAGCGGTAGTCCTTGCCGAGGTGGTCCATCACGCCCATGGCGTTAGTGGGGTTGCCGTGCGCGGCGGGGATGCCGCCCCAGCATGCGCATGTTCCGATCGACAGCACGGCCGCGGCGCCGGGGGCGAGCCGGTCGAGCCATTCCAGGCTGGTGATCTGGCGGCCGTCTTCACGGTCCTCGCCCAGCCCCATCCAGTAGCCGTACTCGCCCGAGACGGTCTCGTCCATGATCGACCCCTCCCAGAAGATCAGGTAGGGGGCGTCGAGTCTGCCTTCGGCCGCGAGGCGCAGGTTCTCGGTCCATTCCGGCCCCGACTCCACCGACAGCACGGTGTGGACGAGTTCGATGCGGGGCAGCCCCGGCACCCGGCCGGTCAGCAGGTCCTCGACTCTGGGATGGGTGGCTCCGGAGATGGCGATGGTGCAGCCGTCGCAGCTGGCGCCCACGATCCAGAACAGGTAGGCCTTCTCCAGCGGACCCTGCGACACCACCTCGGAGCGCTTGGGCCGCAAGGGGCTGCGCAGCGCGACCGGCGCGAGCGGATCGGTGGGGTCGGTGATGAGCGCCTTGGCCTCGAGTTCGCCGTGCGTCGAGCCAGGCGCGACCTTGGTGTACTGGGCCACAGGCGTTGCCTCCCAAGCTTGGATCTGCCAGCAAGATTGATCCTAACACTATGTTCGAATCGCATCTAGCGCCACGGGTTGCAGGCCGAGGCCCGCCCACGCCGGTAGCCTCGATGCATGGAGAGCGTTTTTGTCTACTGGGACAACTCGAATATCTTCCATGAGGCTCAACGCTTGGCAGCGGAGCGCGAGGAGGGCCCCGACGCGCGTTACCTCGTGCGCATCAACTTCGACGCGATGCTGCGTCTGGCCCACGCCGGGCGCGAGGTGCGCCACGCCGTCGCCGTCGGCTCGGTGCCTCCCGAGATGCGCCAGCTGTGGAATCGCCTCGAGAGCCGGGGCATGGAGGTCACCCTCGTCGACCGGGGCAGCCCGGAGCGCGGTGAGCAGGAGATGCCCGACCGGATCCTCCAGCTGCGGATGCTGGAGGACGCGCTCGACAACAACGGCGACCCCGGTATCGCCGTTCTGCTCACCGGCGACGGCGCCGGCTACCTCGAGGGTGGTGGCTTCCACAGAACCCTTGAGCGCATGCACAGGCGAGGCTGGCGCGTGGAGGTGCTGTCGTGGGAGCACTCGTGTAACCAGCGCATGCGCGCTTGGGCGCAAAGCAACGGACTGTTCGTAGCGCTCGACGGCTTCTACGAGGCGGTCACATTCGTGGAGCCCTCCAAGCCCGGCTATCGACTGAACATCGGACGCGACTCCGCGCCGCTCGATCTATCGCAGCGCCCCCTCTCCCCCATCCGGCTCACGGAATAGGGTGAGCATCCCCCCTCCAGAACGCGGCTGACCCGGGTTGGGGGCGGGCCACGATCCCGTCGCATTCCTGTGCAGAGCTGCCGGAGGCTGCCGTCGCGGGCAGACGTCATTCTTGTCAGCGGCTGCTCCCGGCGGCTTCTTGACGCCAAGGCGCAGACTCGTCGTCGAGAGTGTCGAACATGAGGGTGGGCACAAGCAGAGCAGCCCCGGCGGCCAGTCTTCCGTGTCGGCGTGTCAGACGTACTGGCGCCACCGCTTGGCCGTGGCCGGTACCTTGCTCCCCCCGAAGCTTGTTGATCTCCAGCGCGATCTGGACGGCTCCGCCGAGGATCTTGCGGACGGGCTCCATCACGTCTTCTGGCTGTTCAGGGGCACTCTTCGGGTGAAGCATCAGGACTTCCAGTGCCCGTGTCACGAGAGCCGGATACTTGTTCGGAGGCGTCTCGCCGACACGGGCCAGCACGATCTTGGCTGTCGACTCCAACAATTCCTTGCTTGAGCCCAGCAGGAGGGCCGGGTCGTCTTCACTGAGCGCGATCCGATACCGACTTGCGCTGGCGACGCGCTGCCCGTGCCGACGCCTGCCGTTCTCCATGATCGCCGCGAACTCTGCTTGCCCGCCAGCAGACTGCTCCACGAGGTGGCGCTGCTCACGAGCCTCTGCCTACTCACGAAGAGGCTCGCGCTCCCGAGCCGTACGCCGCTGACATCACAAGGGCTCAGATGTCGAAGGTGGGTTGGTCGGGGTTGGCGGTGACGGCGTCGAAAATTGCTTGCAGGAGCCCGGTGTAGACGATTCCATGGAACTCGGGGTCGTTGAGGGTTCGGGTAACGAGAGCGTCGTTGTCGGCCATGCGTTCGATCATCAGCGCTTGGAGCAGGGGGCGCACGCCGAGGCTGAAGTTGTTGAACGAGTTGGCCTCCGCGGTGCGGCGGATGTCGTCTTTGGTGAATGCGTCGTGTTGGACTTGTTGGAGGAACAGGCGCTCTGATTCGGTGAAGTCGGTGCCGAATCGGTCGTTGAGGTGCTCGATGATCTCCGACAGCAGAGCGGTCTCTTCTTCGGGGTCGCCGGTGCCGACATCGGTGGGTAAACCGCGATGTCTTCCTCGCCGAGGGTGATGACACCAGATGAGACCTGCGGGAGGCGGCAAAACTCCAACTCCACGTCGTCGCCGAGGCGCACCGGGTCGCGGTCTGGGTTCAGGCGCGGCAGCAGCGCCTTGCCGAACGCATATAGGCATTCGAGGTTGCTGTCGGCATAGGGGATGATCTGGCTCAAGAATGTGTAGAGGCTCACGAACGCGGCGAGCCGGTCCGGGAACTCTGGCTGCTGGTCCTCATCAAGAGTGTCGAACCGGTCACAGGCGGGCTGCAGCGGCTGTTCCAGCCGGGCGTGGTCATCGGAGCGCTGCTGCCGCAGGGGCCGGTTGAAGATCTTGGCGAATTCGTCGACTTCGGCCTGGTGGCACACTTGCGTCTGATCGAGCTGGTGTTGGAGCTGGTTCAGCCGGTAGGGGTCCGGGCCGTCCAGTAGCTGGGTTTGGTCGTAGTAGGGCTCGAACACCGCTCGGATGTCTTCGGGGTCGTTGACGAAATCCAGCACGAACGGAGCGACCTTGTCCGCCGCGGTGCGGTTGAGCCGCGACAGGGTCTGCACGGCCTGCACCCCGTCGAGGCGCTTGTCGACATACATCGCCTGCAAGAGAGGCTGGTCGAAGCCGGTTTGGTACTTCTCAGCCACCAGCTGGATCTGGTAGTCGGCGTGTCGAAGCGCCCCGGCAGTGCCGACAGGCTGATCGGCTTGCCGGACGTGTCGACGTTCATCGACGGCTCGGTGAACTCGTCGCCGGTGTCGGGGTCGGTCACCGTCCCGCTGAACGCCACCAACGGGTGCACGTCCCCGTAGCCCCGCTCGGCGATGTAGCTCTGGAAGGTCAGCATGTAGCGCACCGCGTGCAACCTCGAGGATGCCACCACTATCGCGTTGGCCTTGACGCCGATCGGTGCTTCACCTGGTTGCGGAAGTGCTCGATGGTCACCTCGGTCTTCTGCGCGAGGTTGTATTCGTGCAAGGTGATGAACTTCGTGAGCGCTCTGGCGGTGCGGCGCGTGGGGAAGTCCTTGTCTTTCTCGGCTTGTTTCTCCAAGCGGAAATAGGAGTCGCAGTCTATTTCGTTGGACAGCACGTATAGGATGAACCAATCCTCTATCGCTTGGCGCATGCTGTAGACGTTGAACGGCTCCGGCTTGCCGGATGCGCCGACTCTGCCGAACAGCTCGATGGTCTTGGCCTTGGGGGTGGCGGTGAACGCGAAGAACGACAAATTGGGCTGCGCCCCTCGGGATTCCACCATCGCGTTGAGGCTGTCCTCCCAGTACCCGGCATCCTCAGTGTCCAATGCGTCGGCACGGGCGGCCTGTGAGCCCGATCCCAGCACCGCTTTCATCTCGCGGGCGCTCTCGCCGCGCTGGCTCCAATGCGCCTCATCCACAATCACCGCGTATCGCCGCCCGGCGATCTGGTGGCGCCACTGCTCGGCCTGCCGAGCCTCCGCCGCGGACGGAGAGTCCACCTCGGCGCTGGCCATCGACAGCAGACGCCGCATCACGAACGAGAACTTCTGCAGCGTCGTGATCACGATCATCGTGCCGTCCGCCAACGCCTGCGCGAGCTGCTGGGAGTCCGTGTCGATCGCCTTGACCACCCCTTGGGCGTACTCGATCTGGTAGATGGCCTCCCGGAGCTGGCGGTCGAGCAAGCGCCGATCGGTGATCACCACCACGCAATCGAAGACCTTGTCGTCGCTGGCGGTGTGCAGGCTCGCCAACCGGTGCGACAGCCACGAGATGCTGTTGGTCTTGCCGCTGCCCGCGGAGTGCTGAACCAGATAGTTGTGCCCGGCTCCGTCAGAGCGGGCGGCGTAAACGAGTCGGGCCACGGCGTCTAGTTGGTGATAACGCGGGAATACCACCGTCTCGCGTTTCACGTTGCGGGCAACGCCGTTGGAGTCATAGACCTTCTCGTTCCGATTCTCAACGAAGATGAGGGATCCAACGATGTTCAAGAACCGCGCTCGTTGGAGCACCTCACCCCAGAAATAGCCGCTGCGATACCCCGACGGGTGCTTGGGATTGGCCGCCCCGCAGCGCACCGCCCCCGGGTGGCTACCCCGGTTGAACGGCAAGAACCGCATCTTGTCGCGAGACAAACGTGTTGTCATGTGCACCTCATCGCAGTCCGCAGCGAAATGCACCAGAGCCGCCTCTTGAACCGGAACAACGGAGCGTCAGGATCGCGGTCCTGCCTGTACTGGCGCACCGCGTTGCGCCAGATTAGGTTCGTCATCGGGTTCTTGGGTTCACAAGTCGCCACCGGCACCCCATTGAGCGCGAACACATGTCGACGGGCCTTCCCGTCGCCTCTATGTGCGAATCGCATCTAGCGGGGGCTATGGGTTATGCTGGCTCGACCGCCGGTAGGGCTGGGGAGGGTCCATGTCGACAGGATGGGTCATCGGTTATGTGATCGGGGGAGTTCTGATCCTGGCCGTGGTCGTGCTGTTGTTGCTCATGATCCGCGGCGCTCATCGGGCCGCGGTCAATGCCGAGGCGATCCTGGCTGCGCTGGAGGAGTCGCGTGACAACACTGCTCCGCTGTGGGCGGTCAACGACGTGAACTCGGCGATCGAGCGGATCACCGCCGGCGCGGGCGCGGTCCGTGAGCACCTTGCCGCCTCCGCGAACGGGAGTCAGCAATGAGCACCAACGCACTGTGGTGGCTGACGTTGGCGCTGGGTCTGGTCGTGTGCCTGATCGCGGTGGCCCTGCTGCAGATCTTCTACCGCAAGGTGCGCCGCATCGAGGCGGGTTCAGCGGCCATCTGGGAGACGGGCAAGCAGGTGGCCCGCAACACTGCCACCACCTGGATGCTCCACCAGACGACGGTACGGCTCGACGCCTTCACCGAGGAGGCGCTCAAACACGACGCCTTCCTCGACGAGGCCCTCGCCCAGGCGGGAGATGAGGGCTGATGCGCACCCTTCTCATCGTGTTGACCGTCGTCGAGATCGTGGTCTTCGTCGGGGCTCTCGCGGTGTACCTCATCGCGATCGCCCGTTCGCTGGGGCGCATCTCGCAGTCGCTCGGCAAGGTCACTTTCGGGGTGCGGGCCATCGAGACCCAGTGCGCTTCGGTCGGTCCGTCGGTCACCCGGGTCAACGAGCAGCTGACCGTCATCGCCGGCGCGCTCGAGGGTGTTTCGGTCAAGGCCGAGCGCCTCGGCGCCGGATCGTGACGGTTTCGGCGACACTCGCCATAGACGCCGGATCGTGAGCCCTTCGGCAGCCTCTCCCAAGTCCGACGCGCTGGCTGCCCTCTATTGGCGCAGCGAGATCCTGCAGGTCATGTACTGGTTGCGAGGCGAGGGCTTCGGCGATGTGGTCGACCCTGAGTTGATCGAGCGCTTCCTCGGGGTGGACGCAGCCATCGGCATGACCTACCTCGATCGCCTCGTCGTGGAGGGCTATCTGGTGCGCGACGGCGAGTGGTTCGCACTGTCGGAGTTCGGCCTAGAACGGGGAGCCCGAGAGTTCGGTGAGGCGTTCGCCGATCTGACCAAACCCTCCCATGGCGAGTGCAGCGACGACTGCTGGTGCCATGCCTCCGTCGACGAGGCCGAGGCCTGCATCGCGCATCGCCTGGGCCACGATCACGACCATGGCCACTGAGCAGTCCGAGGGCCTTCCGAGGCGGTTCCTGACCCCGTTCTTGCTGTTGAGCCTCGACCGTGACGGCACGTCCTACGGCTACGAGTTGTTCGAGACCGTCAGCTCTCTGGGCCTCTCGGTCGACCTGGCCGCCGTCTACCGGGGGCTGCGGACCATGCAGCAGCGTGATCTGGTGACCTCGCAATGGGTTCGCTCCGGCGCGGGGCCGGACCGCCGCCTCTACTCGCTCACCGACTCGGGTCGGTCCGCGGCGGCTGCGGCTACCGACGAACTGGCTGCGGTCCGCGACGGCTTGACCGCCGCGCTGGATCAGTTCAGAGGCCGAGCGGATGGGCGAGCGATTCCGCTGCATACGGGCGAGGCTGTGGCCCGAGCAGCCCGTGAGCGCAGCGGACACGAGCGGGAACAACCCCCCGGTGAGGCGACCGGCTCCCACCCATCGGCGCGCCCTCGCAAGGCCTTCGGCGGCTCGCGCTCATGAGGATCGCGGTTGCGGGAAAAGGCGGGGCCGGCAAGACCACCATCTGCGCCACCGCGGCCCGCCTGCTGGCCCGATCTGGGCAACGGGTGGTGGCCATCGACGGCGACACCAACCCCAACCTGCATTCGGCCATCGGCGTCGACTCGCAAGCGGCTTTGTCGAGCCTGCCGACGTCTCTGGTGTCTCGTCGCTTCGAAGGGCCGCGCCTCACCGCCTCGATCGATGAGGTTCTGCGATGGCACGCCATCGCGGCGCCCGACGGCGTGCGGCTGGTTCGTATGGGCATGCCCCAGCACGCCGACGAGGGCTGCATGTGCTCGGCCCACGCCACCGTCAGCGCCCTGCTTGCTGATCTCGGCGTTGCGCCGGGAACGGTGACGCTGCTGGATCTTGAAGCCTCCCCCGAGCACTTGAGTCGGGGCACGGCACGCCACTGCGATGTGCTGCTGCTGGTGGCCGAGCCCTACTACCGGTCGCTGGAGGCCGCGAAACTGCAAGCCTCGCTGGCTGCGGAGACCTCGATAGAGCGGGTGGCGGTGGTGGCCAACAAGTGCCGACAGCCCAGCGACGCCGCAGCCATCGAGGAGTACTGCGAGCGCCACGGGCTGGAACTGGTCGGGGTTCTGCCCTGGTCCGAAGCGGTGCTGGCCGCGGACGCGCGATCCCGGCCGCTGCTGGACCACGCTCCCGACGACGCCATGGTCGCCGCGCTCGGCACCCTGTTCGGCAGTCTCGTGGTGCCGGATGCCGACGTGAGCACCCGCCGAGCCGCACCGGAACCGACCCTTGCCGCCGCGTCCTCGAAGGCGAGCCTCTGATGTGTGTGGGCATTCCCGCTCAGGTGGTGGAGTTGGCGCCGTCGGGGCCGCATACCGCCATCGTCGATGTGGACGGCGCTCAGCGAGAGGTCAACACCATCATGGTGGACGACGAGGCCGACGTGCCGTTGGCCACGGGCGACTGGGTGCTGTTGCATGTCGGGTTCGCGATGTCGCGCATCGATGCGGCCGAGGCGGCCGAGACGTTGGCGTTCATGCGCGAGCTGGGCTCGGTGTACGACGAGGAGTTCGAGGCCTTCAGCAGCGACCTGCCATGAGCGCGGCCATCGACTGCGGCCGTGACCCGACGGAAGCCGCGATGTGGCTGGCCCGGGCCTTCACCGCAGGGCGACGGCTGTGCGTGTGGTCGCCGGGCGCACCCGACCACGCACACCATGTGGCCGTCGAGTTCGTTCATCCCGTAGTGGCCGGCACCCGCCCGTTGGCCGCGGTCGTGGCCGAGCCGGGCGAAGCTCAAACGGATGCCCGGCTGGTGATCGGCACGGACGACGGCACCGCCGACCTTTTCATCCCTGCGGACCAGCCTGACGCTGCCATCGTGTTGAGCTACCACCTGTTGTGGGAACTGGTCCAGGTCGCGCTCGAGCATCCTGGCCTGGTCGGAAGCTCGGCCGCCGCGGGAGGTGACTCCACCGGGTTCCTGTACCCCTTCCTGGACGCCTCCGAGGACGATGAGGCCTCGCTTCGAGAGTCGTTGGACGCGTCGGCTGATGCCAAGCGGGCGGAGTCGTCCACGCTCGCCCGACAGTCGCTGAAGTCCAACCGGGCTGCATTACAGGAGGCCGGCGCCGCCATCAGCGGTTCAGTGGCGGGCGGTGGCCGGGTGCTGACCATGGGCAACGGCGGCAGCGCCAGCGACGCCGCCCGTCTGGCTCGACTGCTGCGTTCGCGCCGGCTCCCGGCTCAGTCGCTGGCAGCCGACTACGCAGTGGCCACCGCCCTGGCCAACGACCTCGGTGCCGAGCGGGTGTTCTCCCGCCAGCTCGAGGCGTTCGGGCGGCCCGGCGACGTGCTGGTGGGCTGCAGCACCAGCGGAGCGTCGCGCAATCTGCTGGCCGCCTTCGACCAGGCTGCGGGCATGGGTGTCGTCACGGTCGGTCTCAGCGGCTACGGGGGAGGATCCTTCAGCGATCACCCGAGCGTGCACCACAGCCTGGTCGTACAGTCGATGTCGGTGCACCGGATCCAGGAGGCCCAGGCGGCCCTCATGAGCGCGCTGTGCGAGCGGGCTCTCACCAGTGGAGAAACTGTCGGCCACCCGGTGGAGGCGGCGCGGTGAAGTTCGTCGACGAGTTCCGGGATCCAGCGGCCGCCCAGCGGCTGCTGGCTGATATCGAGCAGGCGGCCGCCGATCAGCCGCCCAGGAAGTTCATGGAGGTCTGCGGGGGTCACACCCACGCCATTTACCGACACGGCATCGAGGCCCTGCTGCCCGACAGCATCGAGTTGATCCACGGGCCGGGATGCCCGGTGTGCGTAATCCCGATGGGGCGGGTCGACGATGCCATCGCAGTCGCCGAAGCCGATGGCGTGACCTTGTGCTGTTTCGGCGACATGTTGCGGGTGCCCGGCGGACAGTCGACCCTGCTGGAGGCCAAGGCCCGCGGCGCCGACGTGCGAATCGTGTACTCGCCGCTGGACGCTCTGGCGCTGGCCGAGCGCACCCCGGATCGCCAGGTGGTGTTCCTGGCCGTGGGATTCGAGACCACCGCGCCGTCGACGGCGGTCACCCTGGTGCAGGCACGCGAGCGCAACGTTTTGAACTTCAGCGTGTTCTGCAACCACGTCACCATCGTCCCGCCGCTCAAGGCCATCCTCGACTCACCCGGCTGCGACCTCGACGGCTTCCTCGGTCCCGGCCATGTGTCCACCGTGATCGGCACCCGCCCGTACAGGTTCGTTCCCGAGCAGTACGGCCGCCCGCTGGTCACCGCCGGCTTCGAGCCGGTCGACATCCTCCAAGCGGCGCTGATGCTGCTGCGCCAGCTGGCCGACGGGCGATGCACGGTGGAGAACCAGTACCGCAGGGTCGTGTCGGGCGACGGCAACCGCAAGGCGCTGGAGTTGCTGCGCGAGGTGTTCGTGGTTCGGCCGCACTTCGAGTGGCGCGGCCTCGGATTCATCGCCCAGAGCGCACTGGGGATAGCGCCGGAGTTCTCGGCGTGGGACGCCGAGCTTCGTTGGGAGGTGCCCGGCGTGCGGGTCGCCGACCCGAAGGCCTGCCAGTGCGGCGAGGTGCTCAAGGGTGCGCTGCGGCCGTGGGAGTGCAAGGTGTTCGGCACGGCCTGCACCCCCGAGACGCCCATCGGCACCTGCATGGTGTCGTCGGAGGGTGCCTGCGCGGCCTACTACAACTACGGGCGGTACTCGGCCAGGACCCGCTTGCCGGTTCACGCCGCCTCCTGATGGCCTTCGAGGACGACCTCGAGGCGCGCCAGGCCGTGCTGGCCCGGGTCGAGTCGTGGAGGCGGCGGGCCCCCCGGCTGACCGACGACACCATCACCATGGCCCACGGCGCTGGCGGCAGGGCCAGCCAGTCGCTGATCGAGGCCGTGATCCGCCCCGCCTTCTCCAATCCGGCGTTGGACGCTCTCGACGACGGCGCGATCCTCGACATCGGCGACGGTCGCCGGCTGGCGGTCACCACCGACGCCTTCGTGGTGACCCCGCGGCGCTTCGCGGGCGGCTCCATCGGGGACCTCGCCGTGAACGGCACCATCAACGACCTGGCTGCCATGGGCGCCGAGCCCGTGGCGTTGGCTGTGGCCGCCGTGCTGGAGGAGGGCTTGGCCGTCGAAGAGTTGCGTGCTGTGGTCGGCGATGTGGCCGAGGCGGCCGCCGCGGCTGGGGTGGCGGTCGTTACCGGCGACACCAAGGTGGTCGAACGGGGAGCGGCCGACGGCTGCTATCTCACCACCACCGGGGTCGGTGTGGTGGACCGGGGCCTCCGCCTCGACGCCGCCGAGGTTCGTCCCGGCGACGCCATCGTGTTGTCGGGTCCGGTCGGCGACCACGGCATCGCGGTGATGGTGGCTCGCGGCGATCTGGCGGTGGCCGCCGACGTTCCCTCGGACACCGCGCCGCTGCACAGGCTGGTGGCTGCGTTGTTGGAGGCGGTGCCCTCAACTCGTTGGCTGCGGGATCCGACCCGGGGAGGGGTGGCCTCGGCCTGCAACGAGCTGGCGGTGGCGTGCGGGTTGGGAGTGGAACTCGACGAACAGGCCGTGCCGGTAAGGGGCGCGGTGGCCGGCGCCTGTGAGCTACTGGGCCTCGACCCGCTCTACATCGCCAATGAGGGCAAGATGCTGGCCGTGGTTCCCGCCGAGCACGCCGAGACCGCGGTCGAGGCCATGCGGTCCAACGAGGCCGGCGCCGGTGCTTGCGTGGTGGGCTCGATCACCGATGAGCATCCGGGCCTAGTGCTGGTGCGCACCGGCTTCGGCGGCACAAGAATCCTCGACATGCTGGTAGGCGACCCCCTCCCCCGGATTTGCTGAGGGTGCTGCCGATCGGGGCAGATTGTGGTCTGTGAGCCTCGCCGGGACCGTCTCTAGTGCTCTGTCCACAAACGTTTGTGGGGGTCGCGTCCACCACTTTGGGGTTTGTGGGTGCTGGGATTGGGGGATGTCGAAACCATTGCGGGTTCGTCGTTTGACGGACCAGGAGGGC
>JAJDZO010000052.1 GCA_022824605.1 Acidimicrobiia bacterium | reverse complement strand
CGACTGGATGCGCAAGGACCTCGCCATCTGCTTCGCCGAGGCGGAGCGGGTCGGCGCCACCCTGCCGGTCACCGCGGTGATCGACCAGTTCTACGCCCGACTCCAGCGCCAGGGCCACGGCCGCTGGGACACCAGCTCCCTGATCGAACTGCTGGTGGACGCCTGAGGCGTGTGAGCGGCTGATCAGCGGCGACGCGCCCGATCCTGAGTCTGCTCCCGATCCGTCCGGGGCGTGGGCGGGTCCTGGATCGGGCGGTCCGGGCTGTCACCACGGTTGCGGGTTTGACTTGTATGCATGCCTGTCTGTCTTGTAAACTCTCCTCGTGACGATCGTTCGCCATCATGTCTCGCATCGGGGCCAGGTGTCGCTGCCCGCCGCGACCCGGAACCGCTGGAACATCGCGGGTGGTGGCCCAGTCGAGATCGCCGACCTCGGTGCTGCGGTACTCATCGTCCCCGCAGACGGCGACGCGCTGCGCCACCTGCTCGCGGACGCAATCGATGAGGCAGGCGGATACGCGGCCCTCGCAGCCAACGTCGCCGCCGAAGATCCCGACCTGGCGTAGGTGCCAGTGGGCGAAGCGGTTGTTGTCGATGACCACTTGCTGCTCGCGCTGCTGCTCGGCCGGGAGCGGACGGCTCTAGGTATCCAACAAGCCCGCATCGCGACGACGGGTCTGTGGTATCACCGATTGTGCCGTGCGCTGAGCGACTCGACGGTCGTCGGTTCGATGTCACGCCGACTGTCCGGGCTTGCTCCCCCGGCTGCCGCGGCTGCCATCGCGTCGGTAGTGAGACTTCCTGCGGACATCGAAATGGTGTCGTTAAGGGAATTGGGGTGGCCGATGGCCGAGTTGCTGACGGGCGGATTGCGGCTGAACCTGCTGTCGCTTGAGGCGCTCGCCGCCGCTCGCGTCCTCGGGGCCGAGGTATGTCTCGCAGAAGCAGACCACAACGAAGCGCTCATCGACGCAGCAGGCGCCCTTGAACTGAACGTGAGAACAGTCAAGGTTTGAGCTTCCCCCCGTTTCGTGGAGGTGAACCTCCCCGGGTATTGCGCAGGCTGCGTGAAACCCGGGGAGTTTCAGAGGTCCAGGCCGTTTCGCTGAAGGAGAGTGCGCCGAGGCGCCCCGACCGCCGAAGCGTCGCGAGATGTACCTGTCCGCCGCCCGTCGGCCGGTAATCGGCAAAGCGGACAGCGGCATGTCGATCGCAACGACTTCGATCGAACTCGCCGCAAGCTCCCGGGCAGCGGCCAGCAGCCTCTCCACATCAACGGGACCGCCGATCGGGCGCGCTCCCCAATCAACCGGCGAGCCCCCCGCGAGGTCAACAAACGCCTCGTAGCTCGGGGCAAGACCGACGCAGTACCAGCCGTTCCCGTCGTCCCCTGACAGCAGCGCCACCCCACTCGGTCTCTGGCGTGTCCACGCCGCGTCGACACCGAGAAGGGCGGGCATAAGGACCCAACCGTAGTCTCGCCGAGCCAGCGCACAAGCCGCCACAGTGGTCAACCATGTGCTGACAACTCGCGATCGAGCGTCCAGACCTCCAGGCTGGCATGGGACATCTTTTGCTTGAACTGATCCCTCTCTACGAGTATCGCCACGTCCCCGGTACCGAGCCGTCCAGCAGCGAGAAGGGTCGTCAGGTCCGATCCAGTCGAGTCTCCTGCCAGCAGTTCTTGCGCGAACTGCTGGTCCAGTGTGGCCTCATGGAGTATCCACGGAGGATTCGGCTGGCTCGCCGCTTCGATGACTTTCTGTAGCTGTTCGGCGAATCGCCGGCGTTTGGACGGCTGCTGCTGAGCGACCCGATTGCCGGCCTCGATGAGTGCCGTCACCGGAAGCACGAACCGTTGGCCTGCTTCTTGTCGTCGGTCGAACTCGGCGGCCACTTCGGTGGCGGCCTGCTTGCCGTCGATGCCGATGAGGCGAACGATGATCGATGTGTCAACGAACACTACCGCCGGGGGGCTCATCGGCTATTGAAGCCCGAGCACGTCTACCAGCGAACGAGGAGTCTCGACCGGGCCTTCGCTCGGCCGTAGGCGATCGTGCACGGCTGCGGTTCCGAGAGGGCCTCGTCCAACAACCTCGAAGTAGTCGGGAAAGTCTGTGAGCCTCGTGGCTTGGCTCCAACCGTCGGAACCGCGGTTGCACACCACGACGCTTCTGTGGTCCTTGCCCTCGAGCGCGTCGAGGATGGCAGGGCTGTGCGTGGTGGCCAGCGTGCTGACGCCGGTGCCCGCCGACGCCTTGAGTTTGTTCAGCAGCAACGCCGCCTGAGACGGGTGCAGTCCGTTCTCAATCTCCTCCACTACGAGTAGCCGTTCACTGGCAATCGCATCGTCTGCGCCGCTGGCGGGTCGCGAACGGTCGAGGAGCGCGGCCGCTATGGCGAGGAACCTCAGCGTGCCGTCGCTCATCAGGCGCGCCGGCATTGTCCGGACCTTTGAACCGATCCGCTCCTGGATCGCCACCATCACGTCTCCGAGGTCGCTGTCCACGGTGTCGATCTCCGAGACCTGGGCCTCTGAGAGCGACCGGGTCATGTCAAGCAGGACATCTCGCGTCGCCTTGTCCGTTAGAAGGCTCGCCAGCACCGCTGACAGGTTCTCGGCGTTGCGGCGGAGCCGGACATCCTTCTCGGGAACGTACTCACGCATCTGGTGCGGCACGGGATCGAGGATGAACACACTCGACAGCGCGGCAAGCACTTCCTCGGCGATCCGCCGAACATCGCGACCGGCCTTGGAGGTCGCAGGCACTCGGGTCGCGACCTGCGCCGTCAGGAGCTGCGACGCGCGGAAGGTCACCGCAGGGTTCGGCCCCTGCGTCTTGTTGTCCCACCGCGCGACGATGTCGCCCGAATCGGGCCGCGGCGGGTCTGTCTTCAATAGCTCACGCGGTTCTCCATAGCGGGGGCCGCTATGGCGCAGCGTCCACAACCGCTCGCTGATTATCTGCACGTTCGGTCGGACTGAGATTTTCACGTCGAGGCGGCAGAGCCCGCTCTCGGTGGCAACAGCACACCCGATCGCAAACCAGTCCTTGCCCAATGGCGCGCACCCCTCGGAGCCACCCCGCACCAGCGGCCCCGAGCGGCCCCCATCGAGCGCGTCCCGAATTGTCCCGCCGCCCGCGAGCGCAGACAGAACGGCCAAAGCGTCGAGCACGTTCGACTTCCCGCTGCCGTTACGACCGACGAGCAGGGTTAGCGGGCGCAACGGAATCCGCGCCTTTCGCAGACTCTTGAATGCCGGGAGACGGAGCTCCGCCAACATGGTGGACATGCAATGGAGCGTACCCCTCAGGCCGTATGGCCAGCGCTGGAGCAGAGAAGGCAGCCAGCAGTGTCCCATGGTTGTGAGGCGACGCCTGACCTGATGACAAGCCGCGAACGCGGCCGACCTTCTAGTCGGGCGGGCGTCACCCGGGTGACAACCTGCTCGAAGGGGAGGCCCACCCCACCCCCTTGGAGCCACCGAAGTAGCATCCGTGAGCCGTAGCGACCCCGATCGGCAGCAGCGCGTCGAGCAATATGAGGCTGGTGTCTCCGACCTGATTGCCGCCTACGAACTAGCAGAAGAGCATTATTGGCTCTCCGCGTTTTGGGTCGGGGTGAGGGTGGCGAGCAGTGCCCAGTTGGGTTTCCCGGCGTAGGGCAGGGCGCGGATGCGGTAGATGCTCCTATGTTTGGCGAGTCGTGATTTCGGCGAGGTGTTGTTTGTATCGTTGGGCGAGGTCGCGGTTGTGGCGGAGGCCTCGTTCGAGTTCTGAGATGCGGGTGGCGTGGGTGTCGAGGGCTTGGGCTGCGTCGTTGAGGGTGAGTCCGTGTCGGGTTCGTTGTCGGCGCAGGTCCGCTCGTTGGGGGATCTCGGGCGGGTCGGTGAGCAGCTGGTAGGTCTCGCGTGCGGTGTGGCGTTTGAGGCAGCGCAGGATCTCATGTGTGGTGTTGGGTTGGGCGCGGCGGCGTTGGGCGTAGGCGATGGTGCGTTCATCGACGCGCGGTCTGGTGATGGCGATGCGCCACAGGGCGTTGTTGGTTTGGCGGTTGGCGCCGCGGTTGAGGCGGTGGCGCACTGTGGTGGCTGAGGACGCCTCGATGGGGCTGGTCGCGCAGAGCGCGGCGAAGGACGTTTCGTGTGTATCCGGGTGGGGTTGTCGCCTGCGGCCACCAACAGCGCGGTGGCGGTGTCGGCGCCGACGCCGAGGGTCCCCTGCAGCGCCGGGTTGGCCTGCGCGCACGGGTTGAGCAGCTCGGTGTCGAGATGGTTGATCTCGGCGCTGAGCGCCTGGTGGCGTCGTGGCAGTGTCCCCAGCGCGAGCTTGGCCGTTGCGGAGGTGGCGTCTGTGGTGCAGCCGCTGGGCATGCGGGCGCAGGCGACCACGACAGCGGCGCTGCGCTGGCCGCGCAGCCGATCTTTGAGGTGCTCGTCGGCGGTGACGATGAGGCTGTTGATCTGGTTGGCGGCGACGGTGCGGGCCTTGACCGCGGAGCGTCGGGCCACGCTGAGCATGCGGATCGCCTCCATGTGTGCGCGTCGGCGGCTTTGGGCACAGCGGTGGCCTCGCAGCTGAGCGCGGCGCGTGCCGCGGCCTCGGCGTCGACGATGTCGGTCTTGCCCCTAGGGCGCCGCGTTTGACGGTTCGGTCGGTTGAGCTCCACCACCTCTGTGCCGGCGGCTGCGAGACGGCGGGCGAGCCCCGCGCCGTAGGAGCCGGTGCCCTCCACGCCGACGCGTGCGATCGGCCCGTGCGACTCCAGCCATGTGAGCAGCGTGCTGTACTCGGCCGCGTCCGCCGGGAACGACTCCACCCCCAACAGTCGACCGGCCGCATCGGCGGCCGCGGCCACATGGGCGTCGCGGTGGGTGTCCACCCCGCCGACGACACCCGCTCGATCATCTGGCATGATCAATCTGCCCTCCTTGGGAACTCCGACGGATCGGGCACCACCGGCCCGACGGCGGACAGTGCACTCAGGGTGCTAGGACCAACGCTCCTATCAGGTCACATCCTCCGACCGGCTGGTGCGCGCCCCCGACGGGTCACGGGCCGACAGATCGTTTGCAAGGCACACGGCCAGCGAAGAGCCGAGTCAGACCCACAACCAGTCGAGGACACCACCAACACTATGAGTGCGAAGAGGCGGAATTCCAATGCGGTTCAGAGTGGCCTTCGGTTCTTGGGGCTACGCAGCGCCACCGGCAGAACTAGAAATCACCTCGGATCCGGTTTAGGCGCTCCTGCTCTTCGGCTTCGTCGCGTGCTTGTGTGAAGATCTCCACGCCGGACCTTCCTGCGGATGACACGCTTGGGTCGTCAGTATCCGCGTACGTGCTGAACTGCTCGATGAGGCCTTGGTAGCGAGACGATTCGTCGCCCGACCAGGAGCCTGCGAACGCCAGACCGGCGATTCTTGACGGGTCGATTCCGCGCGGGACGAGCAGCGTCGCCATCTGATTGATTGGGATGCGTCCGTCGATGCCTCGGACGTGCACCGCTTCCTCGGGCGTGACCTCGCCGTCGTTCAGCAGCTCTTCAAGCCAGTCCACGTCAGGGCCGACGAGATGCTCCAACAGAAAGCCCCGATGGATTCCGGGGACGGGGAGGGACTGAAGGAGATTCGTCTTGTTCGCTCCGGGCAGCATGTGAATAGTCCGCCACATGTCATGGCCAAGCGCCTCGTACGATCTGTCGGGCGGTGCGTCCTCCAGACAACGTCGAATCCACGTCTCCAGTGTGTCGGGGTGTCTCGCCGCTAGGAACTCAACGAGGTTGATCAGCTTGTAGCCGATGTGGCGGTTCAGCTCCGTCGGCCGGATCTCTTCGACTGCTGAGAGAAAGCTGTCACGAAGATCCTGCGACATCGACTCTGTCGGGTCATCAGTGCGCCCGACAAGCACGGCGGCGAAGGCGCCTCGTGCAGCCGCGCATGCGTCCACGAGGATCTTGTGCTGGACCTCACTGCTTAGCTCATGTCTGGTCATTAGGTGGTCGAGCCAGCCGTAGTCC
>JAJDZO010000113.1 GCA_022824605.1 Acidimicrobiia bacterium | reverse complement strand
GTGAACAGCACCCGCATGGCCGGTGCGCCGTCGCCGGGATCGCGGAGGCCGTCGCCGGCGCCGGAAGCCTTGCGGACTTCTGCTCCACGATGGGAGACAGGTGCGCCGTCGCCGGGATCGCGGAGTTTGTCGTCGGCGCCGGATGGGGGTGTGGGGCTGATCGCGGCCTGGATGGGGGTGCCGTCGCCGGTGCCGAGACCGAAAGCGATCCGGCTGACGCCGCCGTAGGTCACCAGCCCGACTGGGCCGAACGCGCCGGCCACCTCGGCCAGGGCACCGGTGAGATCGGTGCGGGTGGCCGAGGGGTCGGCCTCGCCGTCGGACAGGCCGTGGCCTCGCAGCTCCAGGCAGATCACCCGGAAGCCCGCCGAGCGCACTGTGCGCGCCAGCGACCCCCAGGCGTCCAGGTCGTCGCCCAGGTCGTGCACGAACAGCAGGGGCGGCCCGTCGGCGGGATGCTCGATGCCCCGCAGCACCGTCCCGTCGGCCAGCGCCACCTCGATCGGATACGGCGGGCTAGCCGCCGCGCTCGGTCCGGTTGTGCTGGTCGCATCTTCTGCGTCGCCGGGGGCCGGTGTCGGTTCGGGTGATCCCATGCTGGGTGCCGCCGGCTAGAAGGGCTGGGGGTTGAAGCAGCGGAGCCCCACTCCGGCCTCCACCTCGTGGGGGGGCTGGTCGGTCCAGCACTGCTCCAGCGCGTGGGGGCAGCGGGGAGCGAAGCGGCAGCCCGGGGGCATCATCTGCATGGGCGGCACCAGCCCCGCGATCGGCACCAGCTCCCGGCGTTTGCGGCTGGCATGGGGCAGGGCTCTCAGCAGGCCCTGGGTGTAGGGATGGCGCGGGTTGGAGAACAGCTCGTCCACCGGGGCCTCCTCCACGATCTCGCCCGCGTACATCACCGCCACCCGGTCGGCGATCGAGGCCACCACGGCCAGGTCGTGGGTGATCAGCAGCATCGACATGGCGCGCTCCTGCTGCTCGGAGCGCAGCCGCTCGAGGATCTGGGCCTGCACGGTCACGTCGAGTGCGGTGGTGGGCTCATCCGCGATGAGGATCTCGGGGTCGAGCACCAGGGCGGTGGCGATCATCACCCGCTGGCGCATCCCGCCCGACAGTTCGTGGGGGTACGAGTCGAAGCGCTCGGTGGGGGCGGGCAGGCCGACGGCTCTCAGGATGTCGACGCTCATGTCGCGGGCCTCGGCCTTGGTGGCGTCGCGGTGGGTGCGGATCACCTCGGTCATCACCTGGCCCACCGTGAACACCGGGTCGAGCGACGTGAGGGGATCCTGGAAGATCATCGAGATGCGCTCGGCGCGCACATCGCGCACCCGGCGCTCGGGCAGCTGGGTGAGATCGTTGCCGTCGAAGAGGATCTCGCCGGAGGTGATCCGAACCGGCGGTGTGGGCAGCAGCCGCATGACCGAGAGCGCGGTGATCGTCTTGCCGCACCCGCTCTCGCCGACCAGGCACAGCACCTCGTTGGGTCCGATGTCGAACGACACGTCGCGGACCACGTCGAAGGAGCCCTCCGGGGTGGCCACCGCGGTGTGGAGCTGGCGCACCGACAGCACCGGCCGGCCGTTGGAGCCGTTGGTGGCGACCCGGCCGCCGTCGGGGCTCATGGCGGGCTCATGCCTTGCGCAGCCTGGGATTGGCCACGGTGTAGCCGACGTCGGCCAGCCAGTTGCTCAGCACCACGATGGCGATCAGCACCAGCGAGAAGAACTGGGCCACCGGATAGTCGCGCCTCAGCACCGCGTTCACCAGCACCTGGCCGAGTCCTGGCCAGCCGAAGATCGTCTCCACCACCAGCGCGTAGCCGACGATCTGGCCGATCCGCAGGCCGGCCAGCGAGATGATCGGCACCATGGCGTTGCGCAGCACATGCTTGCCGACGATGCTCGCTTCCGACAGCCCGCCCGCCCGAAGCGTCCGCACGAAGTCCTGGCCGAGGTTCTCGAGCATGGCCGAGCGGGTCATGCGCACGGTCAGGGCGATCCCTTCCATGGCCAGCACCACCGCGGGGAGGATCAGCTGCTTGAGGCTGCAGCAACCGGCCGACGGCAGCCATCCCAGAGTGGACGCGAACAACCACACCGACAGCAGCGCCAGCCAGAAGTTGGGCACGGCCATGCCGGCCACCGAGAACGTCATCACCGAGCCGTCTGCCCAGCTGTTGCGTCTGACCGCCGCCAGGATGCCTAACGGCACCCCGATCACGAACACCAGCAAGAAGGCCGCGGCTCCCAGTATCAGGCTGTTCTTGCCGTGGTGGGTGAGCATCTCGAAGATGTCGGCGTTGTTGGTGAGCGACTTGCCCAGGTCGAAGGTGAGCAGGCGGCCCATGTAGCGGAAGTACTGCTCGTGGACCGGGTCGTTGAGGCCCAGCAGCTCCCGAAACTCCTCCCGGTCCTCATAGGAGGCCGACGCAGGCAGCCGGGCCGACACCGCGTCGCCACCCGAGAGCCGGATGGCGTAGAAGACCGCGATCGACGACAACAGCAACACGATGAGCGTGTAGACGGACCGGGCCGCGATGCGCTTCATCGCGCCTCACCGTCTCCGGCTGCCGCCGTGCAGCCCTCGAGCGTGTACACCGAGCGGGCTGCGATCCGCTTCATCGCGCGGCTCCTTGGGCGCTCATTGCTCGTCCACCGACTTGGCTTCGTGGCGCAGGCGCGGATCGAACACGTCGCGCAGCCCGTCGCCGATCAGGCTCACCGACAGCACCACCAACACGATGGCGATACCCGGGATGGTCGACTCCCAGTGGTTGAGCCGCAGGAAGTTGCGGCCGTCGGCCACCATCTGCCCCAGGCTCGGGGTGGGAGGCTGGGCGCCCAACCCGATGAACGACAGGGCCGCCTCGGCGATCACGGCCACGGCCACGTAGTAGGACGCCAGCACGAAGGCGGGGGCCAGGATGTTGGGGAATATGTGGCGCCACATGATGCGCATCGCCGAGTAGCCGCCGGCGCGGGCCGCCTCCACGAACTCGCGCTGCGAAAGGGCCAGAACTTCGCCCCGCACCACCCGGGCGATGGCCGCGGTGTTGACCAGGCCGACGGCCAGGATCACCGGGAACAGGCCGCCGCCCATCCCTCCGACGAACAGCACGGCCAGCAGGATCAGCGGGAAGCCCCAGATGAAGTCGACGGCCCCGCCGATGGCGCGGTCGGTCCAGCCCCGCACGTAGCCGGCCACCATTCCGAGCACGATGCCGGCTATCAGGGCCAGCACTGTCACCCCGGCGGCCACGGTGAGGCTCACCCTGATGCCCACGAAGACCCTGACGGCCATGTCTCGGCCCAGCGCGTCGGTGCCGAAGATGTGCCCGTCGCTCAGCGGCGGAAGGTGGATGTCTTGGAAGTCCTGGGTGACGTAGTCGCCGCCGGTGATCCACGGTCCCAGGATCCCTGCGGCCAGCACCACCACACCCAGCGCGGAGCCCAGCAGCAGCAGCCGGTTGTGGCGCATGCGCCTCAGGCTGCGCCGCAGCCGGCCGATGTGCTGGGCCTCCTCCAGTTCGAGGAGCCGGTCCTCCCAGTCGAGCCGCCGCGCCGCGACGGCCGATCCTGCGCCCTCTATGGCGGCGGACACGGCGCCGCCGCTGTGCTCGACAGGCTCTTGGCCTTCTGAGCCCTCTAGCCCTCGATCCACGTGTCGTTGTAGTACGGGTAGAGGTTCCACACGAACGGCTGCCAGCCGTGCACCTTGTTGTTGTGTACGAAGGTGGCGTTCTGGTTCATGATCGGCAGGTACGGAAGCTGCTCGGCCCAGGCCAGCTGGAACTCCGACGATGCGGCCTGCGCCTCGGCCTCGGTGCCCGACTGCTGCCACGCCGCGATGGCGTCGTCGATGCGGGGCTCGACCGCGTGCGAGAAGTTGGGCACCGGGATGGTGGCCGACCAGCCGAACAGGATGAGCACATCGAGGGGGATGGGCCACAGCCAGAAGAACAGCGACATCTCGACGGAGTCGCGTCCCGGCCGGCTCTGCTCGGTGAAGGCGAGGCCACGGTCGACGACGTTGAGGTTGGCGCGTACGCCCACCTTGGCGAACTGGGCCGACACTGCGGCGGCCACGTTCTTCTGCACCGACTCGTCCTCTACGAGATAGCGGAACTCGAAACGGTGGCCGTCGCGCACCCGCACGCCGTCGTCGCCCATCTCCCAGCCGGCCTCGTCGAGCTTCTGGTTGGCCAGATCCACGTCGAACTGGTTGAACTGCTCCACGGCCGGGTCGTACTGGCGGTCGGTGGTGGGGAACGGCCCGTAGGTGGCCGCCCCGTTGCCGGCCAGGATGGCGTTCACCATGCCCTCACGGTCCAGCGAGTGCGACAGCCCCTGGCGGGTGAGCACATCGCCGAACAGCTCGTCGTAGTCGCGGTTCATGGCCAGATGGAAGCCCGACCACTCGGGATGGCGGATCACGGTTAGGTCCGAGTTGTTCTCCAGCCTGGATATGTCGATGTGGGCCGGGTTGATCAGCGTGTCGATGTCGCCGTTCTCGAGCTGGGTGGCCCGCTGGCCCTCCTCGGTGATCACCGTCCAGCGGATCCCGTCGAGGTAGGCCGGTCCCTTGTTGTCGAAGAACGGCGTGTTCGAGCCGGGGTAGTCGGCCCAGCGCTTCACCGACACATGGCTTCCCGGAACCCACTCGTCGTGGGTGAACGGCCCGGTGCCGTCGGCGAACTCGGTGCCGTAGGACGACTCCGGGTTGAGCGAGCCGTCGGCGTTGAGGGTGCTGTCCTTCCAGGTGTCGATGTTGAGGATGCGCCAGTAGCCGGTCTTGTGCGGGCCGAGGGCGCCGATCCACGGGTTCTTCATCTTCATGATGACGGTGTTGCCGTCGGCCTCGTAGGTGTCGACCGGAGCGGCCAGCCCGGCGATGAAGCTGAAGGCCTGCACCGAGCGGTAGAACTCGGCCACCATCTCGGCGTCGATGGTTCCGCCGGAGTGCGAGAGCTTGCCGTCGGGGATGTCGAAGGTGTAGGTGAGACCGTCGTCTGAGACCGAGAAGCCCGAGGCGAACTGGGGCACGTCGGCACCCGACGGGTCGTTCGACAGGATGGCCTCGTAGATGGCGAAGAAGGCCGGGTCGTACCAGTTGGTGGTGAGCGGGTCGTGCTTGGAGACGTCGCGGTTGTAGCCCTCCCGCAGGGTGCCGCCCTGGGTGGGCCCGGTGGCGGCCGGCTCCTCGGCGGGGGCTGCGGTGGTGGCGGGCGCTTCGTCGTCGCCGTCAGCCGGTGCGGCGGGGGCTGCGGTGGTGGTGGGTGCGGCCTCCTCGTCGTCGCCGCAGGCGGCCAGGATGCTTGCCGCGGCGGCCACGCCGATGCCCGACAGGCCGAGGCGCTTCATGAACACCCGCCGGTCGATGGCCTTGGCCTGGTACTGGTCGGTCAGGTCTGCGACCTCCGAGCCGTACTCATCTCTTATCCATGAAGTCCCCATGGGACGCCCCCTTCTCCAGAGTGATGAACGTAAGGCCGACACGACGTTGGCGGCGGCCGGCGTCGCGACTGTATACCAAAATGTCGGACAGCCGCCAGTCGTGCCCGGCACCGTCCCGGCAATGCGCTCAGCAGTAGTCGCGGGCGCGCGCCGAGGCGTAGTTGATGGCTCGAAGGATTGCGTCGGGAAGGCCTCAGTGCTTATGGCTTGTGTTCGTGTCGAGCTTCGCGTGTAGGATGCCCTCAGCGGAGAGGACCGAAGTATTCGGTTCCGTGAGCTTGCTCCTCTGCTGACTCGCAGAACGTGCCCCGCTTCGGCGGGGCACGGACGCGTTGGGAGGGCTGA
>JAJDZO010000014.1 GCA_022824605.1 Acidimicrobiia bacterium | reverse complement strand
CGCCGGTGGCCATCATCTCGATGGCGCAGCAGGCCAGCCCGAAGGTCGCCGGCCAGCAGCTGCGGGCCCGCGACCAGTTGACCAGGCTCTCCAGCCTGGCCGTCATGAAGTTGTGCTGGATCGCCTTCAGTCCGTCTTCACGCAGACCGGCGATCTGGTCGGCTATCCCCACCACACCACCTCCGGAGCAGGAGCGTCCGCCGCCATCACGACACCTCCGACGAGGCCGGAACCCGACCCTCGAGGCCGACCCGTCGAACCGTGGTGCGGGCAGTGCGCCCGGCCGACACCATCTCGTCGTCGACCCCTTCGGCGTCCGAGGGCTGAGGCGAACGCCCGGCCTTGGATGCGGGGCCCCATTCGAGAGCGCCCGCACCGATCAGGTAGACGAACGACTCGAACACCGCGAAGCTGAACACCAGCAGCACGACGAGCCCGAAGAGGCCCAGCCCGCCGCGGGCCACCGCGTAGGGATAGAACAACACGATCTCCACGTCGAAGATGATGAAGATCATCGCCACCAGGAAGAACCGGACGGGGAATCGCTCCGGAGTCTCCCGTGACGGCACGATCCCGCACTCGTAGGGGTCCTGCTTGGGCACCGTCGGCGAACGGGGGGCCAGCAGACCGGAGGCGACGAAGCTCCCCGCTGCGAACAGCGCCGCCAGCAGGAACAGCGCGAACAGGGGGAGGTACTGGCCGAGCACCGCTAGAGGGGGACCTGTATGCCGCCTCGCGGTGCAGCGCCGCGCCTGCCGGTCACCTTCGCTGCGCTTGCACCGAACCTCGGTCGCCGCATGTCAGGCGTCAACCCGTGCTGCTGCCTCGCGTTGTCGCCAGGCCAGTTTGTCTCGCTCATGCAGGACCAGGCACAACGCCGCGAAGATGCAAAGCGAGCCGAGGGTCACCAACGCCGGCCTGAGACGCAGGTCGCCGAGGTCGCGCACCATGATCACCGAGATCACCGGCTTCGACTCGTCGACGATGGGACGGGGCGGCGGCTGACCGGGAAGCAGCGGCTGATGGACCACTTCCTGCACCTGCACCACCCCGTATCGCGTGGGATGGGTGATGGTCAACGCGGTGCGTATCTGGGTCCAGATGCGGTCGAGCCGGTTCGGGTCGTCGGGCAGGCCCCGTTTTCCGCCGACGGTGTAGGAGTCGAGCAGCTTGAAGTCGTCCTGGGCGGTGAACGTCAGGTCGGGACTCTCCAGAAGCATCGCCACCGCGGAGGCCTGCGCCTCACCGGCCTCGGCGGTGGACAGCAGCGTCCAGCCTCCGAAGTTCACCCGTCCCGACGACTCGGCGTCGTCGATCACGTCGGGCGACACCGCAGCCAGCTCCGACAGCGTGGTGGCCCGGTTGCGGGCCAGTTCGTCGGCCACCAGTTCGTCGATCTCGGCTGAGCTGAGCCCTTCGGTCTGATCGGGTGTGAGGGTGTCGCGGCTGACCAGCCCGAACTCGGCCTGAGCCACCGGGTCGTCGGAGTCCAGCACGAGGTCGAAAGCCGACGGCAGGTCACCTGCGTCGGGCAACGTCGTGGCCTCCTCGAGCGCGGCCGCGTCGAGGTCGCCGACGTTGATCTCCCGCAGCTGCCAGGTGGGTGAGGCGCCTGCCCAGCCGATCCCGTAGATCCACCAGACGAGGGCCATGATCACCATCCAGCCGAAGAACCCGGTCACGGCGATGAGCGTTCCCAGCCGGGTGCCGGTATTGAGGGCGAGCAGCAGCCAGACCGAGCCCATCAACACGACAACACCCGCGAACACGGCCATGAAGCCCCGGATCTCGGGATCCCAGGCGAGACCGGCGATCACATCAACCGCTTCCATGTCAGAGGTTCCTCTCAAAGGCCACGATGGCGTCCCGCTCCCTCATGTCAGAGGTTCCTCTCGAAGGCCACGATGGCGTCGATCTGGTCCTCGGTGAGGGTGGCCGGATAGATCACGCCCACATCGTCGTCGGTGCGGGGACCGAATCCCGGCATCTGGCCGTTGCCGCCTGCTCCGCCCCGTCCGTAGGTCGCTCCGATGCTCTGACCGGCCGAGATGAAGTCGGAGTGCAGCCTGGCTGTCTCGAACTGGTCCAAGGTGCTGCCGCCGGTGAGGTTCGGCCCGAAGAAGCCGCCCGCGACGCTGTAGGACTCGAGGATCGGACCGGCGTGACCGTCGATGCCGTCGTCGCCGTCGGTGGTGGCATCGAAGGACCAGCCGTAGGTGTGGCAGCGAGCGCAGCTGTAGGTGCCGCCCGCAGCCGGGTTGTTGAACAGGATCTCACCGTAGGTCTGGTACAGCTCGCTGCCGGGCGCCTCGCCCGAGGCGAGCAACTCCAAGCCGGCGTAGCGGATGGCCGCGTCGTCGCCGGACAGTGAATCGTCCGCGGCCAGCGCCATGGCCCGAGCCTCCTCCACCGCGGCGTCCACCGCGTTGAGCCACTCGTCCACAGCCGCGTCGTCGTCGGTGCCGAGATGCTCGGCGATGCCGTCGCGCACCCCGCCGTCGACCGTCTCACGCAGTTCCGACTCGGGGATCTGGATCCGTCTCATGTAGTGGATCAGGTACTCGATCTGCTGCGGAGTGAGCGGTCCGCCGCCGGGCGCTCCCCAGGCCGGCATCACGTTGTTGCGTCCGTAGTTCAAGACGTGGCGAACCTCGTCCTCGCTGTAGCGCGACAGCACCGTGTTGAGCGCCGGAGCGGCCCAGGCCACGGTGGCCACGAAGTTGCCCTCGGCGTCGGTGAGGGTGACCGGTGCCGACCCGCCCGTGCCTTCGGCGCCGTGGCACTGCTGGCAGTCGGAGCCCTCGGTGTAGAGCTCGCCGCCGCGGTCGGCGAAGATGCGGTCGGTGTTGGCGATCAGTCCCTCGTGACGCCCCGGCTCGCCCAGCCAGTACAGAGGCAGGCCCACACCGATCACCGCCAGCATGGCCAGCCCGGCCAGCAGCGACTTGTCGAGCTTGGATCCCTCCAGTTCCTCGTCCTCGAGGTAGGGCCTGCGGTTGGCCGCCAACTCGATCTCGCTGCCGACCTCGTCTCGGGAGGCGCGCGCGTTGAGGATCAGGTACACCACGTACCCGATGAAGACGACGGCCAGGATTACGAACCCGATGGTCCGCTGTGTCGAGGCGGCTAGAAGCATGCGCGGCGACAATCCCCTACGAGTCCGGCCGCACCACTAGTGGCTGCCGGTCGCCTGGCCGATGCAGGCCGGCCCTTCGGCTTCCTGCCCGGTGGTGTTGGTGCCGATGGGCGGTCCCTGGATGATCGTGCCGGTGTCCACCACCAGCGACCCGTCGGCGGTGATCTCCGTAGCGAAGCGGTCCATGCCCCGAGGCGCCGGACCGGCCCGCTTCTCACCCACCTGGTTGTACTTCGAGCCGTGGCACGGGCACTCGAACCACTGCGACGGCACGCACTCCGGCACCCGGCAGCCCAGGTGGGGGCATTTCTGGTAGAGGGCCACGATGCCGCCGTCGAGCCCCAGTTGTTGGCCTGCGGTCATCCCCGCCAGCTCGGGCGCCGAGTAGGCGCTGGCCGCCTTCTCCACTGCGCCGTTGGGATACTCGGTGAGCCACATGCGGCCCTCGGGCTTGTACAGGAACCCCGAGTTGTCACGTATCTCGGCCAGGAGGTCGCTCACGAGGCCCACCTTGATCTTGGAGCCGAAGCCGCTGCTGCCCTGGGGCCACAGAAAGGCGATGCAGGCCACGCCGAACGCCGACAGGCTCAAGCTCATCAGCATCACGATCGTGCGGTTGAAGAACTGTCGGCGGCTCACCCCGATCGTCTCGGGATCGGGCGGGACATACGGCGCAGGCGGGGCACCGCCGTCGGCAGGCGCCAGCGCGCTGGATGCCCGGGCCGCGGCGGCGGCCTTCTCCACCTCGCGTCCGGTGGGCGGCGCCTCGGCCCGCAGCCGCACCGACGACCGGTCCCGGCTGCGGGTCTCGCGCGACAGCATGCCGATGGCCGCGTCCGACTGGCGCCGACGCACCGCCGCGAGCGCCGCCACGATG
>JAJDZO010000091.1 GCA_022824605.1 Acidimicrobiia bacterium | reverse complement strand
CTCCTGCCGCGCCCAGCGGCCCGAGAGCCATTGTCCCCCATACGTGCGGGCCAGTCCTATAGAACTACGCCGATGTCCGGCGGTGGAGGCCGCTAGAGGCCGGCAGCTACGATGCGGGCCGTCTCGGCGATGGCGTCGTCGAGGCCGGTGGGCTCCATGGGGCCCAGCAACTCCTCGAGTCCGTCGGTCGACAATGCGTGAGCGAACGGCAGCGGCTCGGTGCCGACGCCGAGGTCGTCGAAGCCGGTGATGCGGCGGACCCGGTCGATGAAGTCGTCCACCGACGTCACATGGCCCCTGAGATTCACCGCCGGGGCCGCAGGCGAGTCGAGCTCCACCCGGGCGGCGGCGATGAACGCTCGGGCCACGTCGGGCGCGTAGTGGAAGTCGGTGACGCCCCCGTACCCCACCTGGTACGGCTCGCCCCGCACTGCGCTGTAGATGGCCGCGGTGGGCTGCGATGTCACGCCCTGATCGCGACCGGCGCCGTACACGGTGAAGGGCCGCAGCCCCACTGCCGTCAGTCCGTGATCGGCCGCGTACACCGCGGCCGTCTGCTCGTTGGCCACCTTGTAGGCGCCGTACAGCGTGGCCGGTTCGGGGAGTGCATCCGGCCCGAGCACCGGTTCGGGATACCGGTCGACGGGGCCAAAGATCGCCGCGCTGGAGGCGTAGGCCACCGGCGAGATGCCGTGCTCGACCGCCGCCTCGAACACGTTCACCGTGCCCTGAACGTTCACCGCCGCGCCGCCGCTGGGATCGGCCCTGCAGAACGGCACCTGCAGCGCGGCCAGATGGACCACCCGGTCGACCCCGGCCATGGCGTCGACCACCGCGGACCGGTCGTCGATGTCGCCCGTCAACCGGCGGAAATCGAGCGGGGCGCCCTCGGCCACGAGCCGGTGGCGGCTGTCGTTGGCGGCCAGATCGAAGGTGGTTACCTCGGCGCCCTCATCGAGCAACAGGCGCACCGTCCACGCGCCGATGCATCCATCAGCCCCGGTCACAAGAAAACGTTCGGCCATCACACGACTCCCTGGTCGCTCGTTCGCATGGCTGTGGGGACCATCAGTAGGTGGCCCTGCCTCCGGAGATGTCGTAGCAGGCGCCGGTGCTGAACGAGCACTCCGGCGAGCACAGCCAGCCCACCAGCGCGGCCACCTCGGTGGTGAGGCCCAGCCGGCCCATGGGGATCTTGGCCAGCATGTAGTCCAGCACCTCGGGGGCGGTCTCGAGGTTCATGGGGGTTGCGATCACGGCCGGCGCGATCGAGTTCACCAGCACACCGGTGGTGGCCAGTTCCTTGGCCACCGACTTGGTGAGGGCGATGACCGCGCCCTTGGTGGCCGAGTAGGAGCTCAGGTTCGGGTTGCCCTCCTTGCCCGCGATGCTGGCGATGTTGACGACCCGGCCCCAGCCCCGCTCGACCATGCCGCCCAGCGTGGCCTGCATCACGTTGAAGATTCCGGTGACGTTCACATCGAAGGTGCGCTGCCATCCGTCCAGCGGCGTCTCCAGCAACGGCACGTTGGGACCTACTACCCCGGCCGACTGCACCACGATGTCGATCTCGCCGATGCCGTCGATGGCCCTAACTGCGGCCGCGTCGGTGACGTCGACCTCGTGGAAGGCCTCGAGGTCACCGGCCCGGTCGGCCCCGTCGCCGGCGTGCAGGTCCACTGCGACCACCCGGCAGCCCTGAGCCAGCAGCCGGTCGACACAGGCCGCACCGATGCCGGAGGCGGCCCCGGTGACCAGTGCCCTGCGCCCCCCGGTCATCGCGTGACCCTCCGGGCTGCGACGTTGCTCGCACATTGCCGGTTCCGACTCATAGATTGCCTGCCTCGATGGTTGCCTGCCGTGGCGCGACATGGTAGGTGACCGTCGGCAAACCCCACCCATCGCAAGCGTGATCCCATGGCACGGGCTGTCGCGGTGCGCTTGTATGGGTGGGAAACGTCAACCGATCCGAGAGGACCAGACATGGCACGCACCATCTCCAAGCCAGGCTTCGACCTGGGAATCGTCACCAACAACGGCGACGCGATGCTCGAGTTCTACCGCGACGTGGTGGGCCTCGAGTTCGAGATGACCGTCAAGATGGAGGCGATCGGGATATCGCGGATGGATCGGCTGAAGTGCAACGACAGCGTGCTGAAGCTGGTCACCACCAACACGGAGGTTGCGGCCGGCGTCGGCGGCGGGCTGGCGACCAGCACCGGCCTGCGCTACTTCACGATCACAGTGGATGACATCGAGGCCGCGGTGGCCGACTGCGAAGCCGCGGGCAGCCCCGTGCGGTGGCCGGTGGCGGAGGTCCGTCGCGGCATCTCCGTCGCCATGGTCGAGGATCCCGACGGGAACTGGGTCGAGTTCCTCCAGATGACCTGACCAGATGTCCTGATCGCGACGTACCGACCGACGGCAGGTCGAGTCGGTGCCAACGATCCGGGAAGCCTTCCGCTCGGCTGTGAGTCCCCGCTCGGCTGTGAGTCCCGCTGCGCCGCCGGCCGAAGCGCGCTAGCTTGCGCCCCGTCACGCTCAGATCCCCAAGGAGGCCGCCTGTGACACGTCCATCCTTCCCCAAGCCAACTGCGCTGCTGGCTGTCGTGGCCATGCTGGCCGCCGTACTCGCTTCGCTGTCTGCCGCAGCGAGCGCGCAGGAGACACCGGAACCCACACCGGTGCCCATCAGCGCCGACACGTTCACGTTGACGATCCTGCACAACAACGACGGCGAGTCGAAGCTGCTGCCCGACAGCGACGCGGGCTTCCCCGGTGTCGCCCGTTTCGCCACCGCGATGAAGCAACTGCAGGCCACCGCCGCCGAGGCCGGTGCCGGGGTTGTCACCCTCACCTCGGGCGACAACTTCCTGGCCTCCCAGGAGCTGAACGTCTCGCTGGCCCGCGAGGGTGCCCTCTACGATTCGGTCGCCCTCAGCGGCCTCTACGACGCCATGGCCCTGGGCAATCACGACTTCGACCTGGGCCCGGAGGTCGCGGCCCGCTTCATCAAGGGCTTCGACCCACCCGTGACGTTCCTTTCGGCCAACGCCGACTTCTCGGGCGAGCCGGTGCTGCAGGCGCTGATCGACGACGGCCTGCTGGCTGCCAGCACCGTGGTGGAGGCGGGCGGCCAGAGGGTCGGTGTGATCGGGGCGGTCACTCCCCTGCTCCCCAACATCTCCACCCCGCGCAACGTGGTGATCAACGACGTGCTTGCCTCGGTGCAGGCCGAAGTCTCCTCGCTCACCGCGGACGGAGTCGACAAGATCATCCTGGTCAGCCATCTGCAGGGGGTGTCCGAGGAGGTCGAGCTCGTGGCCGACCTGGCCGGCGTGGATGTCGTGATCGCGGGCGGCGGTGACGACCTGCTCCGCAACGAGGGCGACACCTGCATGCCCGACGACGAACCGGCCGGTCCCTACCCGATGCTGGTGGCCGATTCCACCGGCACCGATGTGCCCGTGATCACCGCACCGGGCGGCTACCGCTGCATCGGGTCGCTGACGGTCACCTTCGACGCCGACGGCAACATCGTCAGCCACTCGGGCCGCTCCGTCGGGGTGAGCCTGGACACGACACCGGATGCTGCGGTGCAGTCGGGTGTGGTCGAGCCGCTGGCCGCGGCGGTGGCCGAGATCGACGCTGACGTGATCGGCACCAGCGAGGTCGACCTGGACGGACGCCGGGCCAGTGTGCGCACCGGCTCGTCCAACCAGGGCAACCTGCATGCCGACGCGCTGCGGGCCACGGCCGCCAACCTGGCTGCCCAATTCGGTACGCCTGCGCCCGATGTCGCCATCCAGAACGGCGGCGGGATCCGCAACGACGCCGTGATCCCGGCGGGGCCGATCACCGCCGGCGACACCTGGGACATCGCTCCGTTCCGCAACTTCGTGGTGGTGGCCGAGGTGCCCCGCGAGACCTTCCACGTGCTGCTGGAGCAGGCCGTGGACCGCATCCCGGGCGCCGGCGGGCAGTTCGCGCAGGTCTCGGGGTTCACCTTCACCTACGAGCCGGCGCAGCCCGCACGCGAGACCGACCGGGACGGTGACTGCTCGCTGGCCGGCAATCCGGGTTCGAGGATCCGCCATGTGACCCTCGACGACGGCACCGCCATCGTTCGCAACGGCGCGGTGGTGCCCGGCGATCCGGTGGTGCTGGTAACCATCGACTTCCTGGCCAACGGCGGCGACTGCTACCCGCTGGCCGACATCGAGTTCACCAAGCTCGGCGTCAGCTACCAGCAGGCCCTGGCCAACTACATCTCGCAGGATCTGGGCGGCACGGTCACCGCGGCCGACTACCCCGAGGGCGGCGACGAACGCATCGTTGCCCTAGTTGCTGAGGCCGTAGATCTCCCAACCGCGGTCCAGGTCACCGTCGAGCGGGGCGACAGCCTCTGGCGGATCGCAGCCCGTCACCTCGGATCGGGCGAACGCTGGCGGGAAATCTTCGACCTCAACGAGGGCCGGGTCCAGGCCGACGGCCGGAGCCTGCGCAACGCGAACATAATCCAGATCGGCTGGGTGCTGGAGCTGCCCGCCGAGTGATCTAGCCGAGACGAGCGGGGCGGGCCTGCGTCCGGCGGGCCCGCCCCGGCTCAGGTGTAGTCCCGGTACTTGTCCAGGTAGCGGACGGGGCGGCTCAGGGCGTCCTTGCGGAAGGGATCGCCCAGCTCCTTGGTGCACATGGCCTCGATGACGGTGGTGCGCCCGTCGTTCATCTGAGCGTCGATGGCGGAATCCAGCGCCGGGCCGACCTCATCGAGGTGGTTGACCCGCACACCGTCGGCGCCCATGGCTCGGGCCACCTCCGACCAGTCCTCGCCGCCGTCGAGCTCGCCCGCCACGAAGCGCCGCCCGTAGAAGTCGACTTGGTTCTTCTTCTCGGCGCCCCACTGGCGGTTGTGGAACACGACCGCGGTCACCGGGATGCCGTGACGCACCGCGGTCATGGTCTCCACCATGCTCATGGCCCAGGCGCCGTCGCCGGCGTAGGCCACCGCCGGACGGTCGGGGGCGGCCTTCTTGGCTCCGATGATGGTGGGCAGCGCGTAGCCGCAGTTGCCCCAGCTCATGGCCGCGAAGAACGACCGGGGCTCCTCGAAGCGCAGGTAGCTGTTGGCCACCGAGTTGATGTTGCCGATGTCGGTGGACACCATCACCCGCTCCGGCATGGCCTTCTCTAGTTCGCGCAGCACCTGGCGGGGATGCATCCAGTCGGCGGGCTCGGCCGCGGCCTGCTTGATCATGTCGACGCTGAAGTCGTCGGTCTCCTCGGTCCAGTCGTCGAGTTCGTCCTCCCATTCGGCCTTCTCGCCGGCGATCGCGCCGAGCCGCGCCACCCGGGTGGCATCGCAGGCCAGCTCCCGGCCGCTCAGGCGGGCCA
>JAJDZO010000118.1 GCA_022824605.1 Acidimicrobiia bacterium | reverse complement strand
GGCTCGAGCTGCAGAGTCTCTCGCTCTACATCGTCGCCGCGTTCCGCCGGGATTCGCTGCGCTCGACCGAAGCCGGCCGCCTTCACCGCGGAGGCCATGAAGGCCGTCACCGGCGTCGGCGCGCCGACGTAGGTGTCGGGCGCCCAGGCATGGAACGGCGCGGCGGCCACCTTGAAGCCCAACCCCACCAGCAGCATGGCCATGCCGGCCAGCAACAAGCCGTCGCGCAGCACGATGTAGGTGTCGAGATAGCTGGCGATCGCCTCCAGGTTGGTGGTGCCGGTCGCGCCGTACACCAAGGCCATGCCGAACAGCAGGAACGCGGTGGAGAACGCCCCCAGCACGAAGTACTTGAGGCCCGCCTCCAGCGACTCGAGGCGGCGCAGGTTGAGCGCGGCCATCACGTACGCCGATATCGACATGGTCTCGAGCCCGAGGAACAACACGATCAGGTCGACGGCCCCGGCCATGACCACCGCCCCGGCCGCCGCCAGCAACACGAGCACGCACAACTCCACGCTGGCGACCCCGACCCGGCGGCAGTACCGGGGCACGGTCGGAGCGACCAGCGCCACCGATCCCAGCACCACCGCAGCCACGAACAGCGCGGTCTTGTCCATCACCAATTGGCCGTCGAACGCCTGAACAACCTCATCTCGCTGCCAGAGGACCACCACCGAGACAACTCCGGCCACCGCCACCGCGAACGTCCAGACCGCGTCCAGCACGTCCGGCAGCAGCCGGTTGGGCACCAGCGAGCGCACCATCAACAGCACCAGCGCGCCCGCCGCGGGCAGCAGGACGGGCAACAGCCCCGCCCAGTCGACAGAAGGCGTCCGCACCGGAAGCTGGGCCAGCATCGCGCCCATCAGCCGCCGCTCCCATGGTCGGCGCCACCGCCGTCGCGGTGGTCCCCATCGTCACCGCGGTCGCCATCGTCGCCGGATCCACCGCCCTCATGGTCGGCGCCGTGGCCGTCACCGCTGCCGTCGTCATGATCGGCGCCGCCGCCGTCACCGTGGCCGTTGTGGCCGGTTCCGCCTTCGGAGTGCGACAAGTCGTCCAGGCTCACGGGAGACGTCACGTTGGCGACCGGCTCCGCGAAGCCGGCCACGTTGTGCTCCACATGGGCGATGATCGCATCGACGGCCGGCTCTACCCTCTCGATCACCGGCTTGGGGTAGACGCCCATGAACACGATGGCCGCTAGGAACGGCGCCATCACCAGACCCTCACGCCAGCGAAGGTCGGGCATCTGCGCGTTGGCCCCCGACGCCGGACCGTGGAACACCCGCTGATAGGCCCACAGCAAATACACCGCAGCCAGGATCACGCCCGCAGCCGCGACCACCGTCCACCAGCGATGAGCGTTGAAGGCGCCCAGCAGCACCAACAGTTCGCCCACGAAGCCGTTGAGGCCCGGAAGCCCCACCGAAGAGAGCATCACCACCATGAACACCGCAGCCAGCCGCGGCGCCGGCTTCTGCAGGCCGCCCAGTTCGGAGATCTCACGGGTGTGGCGGCGCTCGTAGATCATCCCCACCAGCAGGAACAGCGCCCCGGTGGACACGCCGTGGTTCACCATCTGCAGCACGCCGCCGGTGAGCCCCTCGGTGTTGAGCGCGAAGGTGCCGATCACGATGAAGCCGAGGTGGGCCACCGACGAATAGGCCACCAGCCGCTTGAGATCGCGCTGCATGGCAGCAGCGATGGCGCCGTAGATGATGCCGATCACGCCGAGGGTGACCATCAACGGCGCGAAGTACACCGACGCCTCCGGGAACAGGTACAGACCGAATCGCACCAGGCCGTAGGTCCCGAGCTTCAACATGACCGCGGCCAGGATCACCGAGCCGGCGGTGGGCGCATTGGTGTGGGCGTCGGGCAGCCATGTGTGCACCGGGAACAGTGGCACCTTCACCGCGAAGGCCAGCGCGAAGGCCAAGAACAGCCAGCGGGCCGTGGTGGTGGCCAGCACTTGCGACTCGGCGAGGGTGATCAGGTCGAACGTCACCCCGGCACCCGAGGCCGATGAGTGCAGGAACGCCAACGCCACGATCGCCACCAGCATCAGCGCCGAGCCGAACATCGTGAACAGGAAGAACTTGGTGGCCGCGTAGGCCCTCTGCCCGTGGCCCCAACCGCCGATCAGGAAGTACATGGGCACCAGCACCACCTCGAAGAACACGAAGAACATCACCAGGTCGAGGGCCACGAAGGTGCCCAGGCAGCCCGCCTCCAGTATCAGCATCCAGGCGTAGTAGGGCTTGGGCGAATGCTCGGCGTCCACGCCGACGATGGCCAGCGGGAAGATCAGCGCGGTCATCACCACCAGGAACAGCGACAGCCCGTCCACGCCCACCTGCCACGAGACGCCCCAGCCCGAGATCCACTCGTGCTGCTGCCAGAACTGGAAGACGGCCGCCGAACCGGCATCGAACTCGGCGAGCACCCACACCGCCAGCGCCGCCGACACCGTCGAGGCGGCCAGCGCGACCGGTTTGAACAGGTCGGGTCTACTTCGGGGCATCGCCAACAGCACCAGAGCCCCCACTGCCGGGACCAGCACCAACACGGTGAGCGCAGCCGGGAAAGACGACGCAGCCAGCGCGCGCACCTACAAGCCCACCCTGAGAGACCCAGCCAGCAACTCACAGCCGCCGGAACAGTCACCCGCAGCCGGGAAAGACGACGCAGCCAGCGCGCTCACCTACAAGCCCACCCTGAGAGACCCAGCCGGCAACTCACAGCCGCCGGGACAGTCACCCGCAGCCGGGAAGGACGACGCAGCCGGCGCGCTCACTAGAAGTTCGTCCTCGCTAGGAACCAGACCAGCAACGCCACCGCGCCGGCGGCCATCAACAACGCGTACGACCGCACGAAACCCGACTGCACTCTGCGCAACAAGGCGCCGCCGGCGCGCACCGAACGGCCCACGCCGTTCACCGCGCCGTCCACCACGTTGGCGTCGAAGGCGGCCACCCCTTCGAAGGCCCGACGGCCCGGGCCGCCCACGAAGCGGGTCCATACCTCGTCGACATAGAACGCTCGGGCCGCGGCCGCCAACTCGACACGCTCAGCCGGCAACCGATGCCGCAGATAGACCGCCACCGCACCCGCGATCCCGAGCGCGGCGCCTGCCATCGACACCAGCGCCAGCAGCCACTGGGCCCCGGCGCCCAGGCTCAGGTGGGCCTCGTTGCCGAACAGCGAGGGCTCGAGCCACGATCCCATGAAATGCAGGTCCTTGGTGAACGGCAGGTTCAGCGCACCGGCCACCGCGGCGGCACCGGCCAGCACCACCAACGGCGCCGTCATCAGAGCAGACGGCTCATGGGGGTGGGCGTCGCTGCTGTAGCGGGCCTCGCCGAAGAAGGTCATGAACACCAGGCGGCTCATGTAGAAGGCGGTCAGCGCGGCGGTGAAGATGCCCACGGCCCACAGGGCCGGACTGGCGTCGAAGGCGTAGGCCAGGATCTCGTCCTTCGACCAGAACCCCGAGAACGGCGGCACCCCGGCGATGGCCAGCCATCCCACGATGAAGGTGCCCGCGGTGACCGGCATGACGGCCCGCAGCGCCCCGTAGCGGCGCATGTCCTGATCGCCGTCGAGGGCGTGGATCACCGAGCCCGACCCCAGGAACAGCAGCGCCTTGAAGAAGGCGTGGGTCACCATGTGGAACAGGGCGGCCACGTAGGCACCGGTGCCGACGGCCAGCATCATGTAGCCCAGCTGGCTGATCGTCGAATAGGCCAGCACCTTCTTGATGTCTTGTTGGGCGATGGCGGCGCCGGCCGCGAACAATGCGGTGGCCACCCCCACCCAGGCGATGACATCGGGCGCCCAGGCGTCGGCTGCCGCGATCAGCGGGTTGACCCGCACCATCAGGTAGACGCCGGCGGTGACCATGGTGGCCGCGTGGATGAGCGCCGACACGGGGGTGGGGCCGGCCATGGCGTCGGGCAGCCATATGTAGAGCGGGAGCTGGGCCGACTTTCCGGCCGCACCCACGAAGAGCAGGATCACGATGGCGGTGGCGGTGGTCGACGACAGCGAGTCGGCTTGGCCGAACAGGTCCAGGTAGCGCACCGATCCCAGCGCGCCGAAGGCCCAGAACATGGCCAGCATGAAGCCCCAGTCGCCCACCCGGTTGGTGATGAACGCCTTCTTGCCCGCACTGGCGTTGGCCTCGTCGGTGAACCAGAACGAGATGAGCAGGTAGGAGCAGACGCCCACCCCTTCCCAGCCCAGGAAGGTGAGGGCCAGGTTGTCTCCCAGCACCAGCACCAGCATCGAGAAGGCGAACAGGTTGAGGTACACGAAGAACTTCGAGAAGTCGCCGTCGCCGTGCATGTAGCCGATGGCGTAGAGGTGGATGAGAGCCCCCACCCCGGTGACGAACATGGCCATGGTCACCGACAGCGGATCGACGAGCAGTCCCGCGTCCACCGAGAAGTCGCCGGCCGGGACCCACTCGAACAAGGTGACCACAAAGCGGCGCTCAGCCGGATCGCGCCCCATCAGGCTGGCGAACACGGCCAACGAGCACACGAACGAACCGGCCATGGCCGCAGTGGCCAGCCAGCCGGCGCGGGGCTCGCCGAGACGGCGACCGAATGCCAGCAGCAGCGCGAACCCGGCCAGGGGGAAGGCGCAGATCAACCAGGCAGCTTCGAGCATCTCAATCCCTCAGAGGTGACAGGTCAACGGCAGCCATCTCAGCCCTTCAGAAGCGACACGTCATCGGCGGTGGCCCCCGATCGCCGCCGGTTGATGGCCACCACCAGCGCAAGGCCGATGACCACCTCGGTAGCCGCCACCACGAGAACGAAGAACACGGCGAGCTGCCCGCCTACATCGTTGAGCCCCGCGCCGAGGGCCACGAAGGCGACGTTCACCGCGTTGAGCATCAATTCCACGCACATGAACATCACCAGCGGGTTGCGCCGCACCAGCAGGCCGATCCCGCCGATGGCGAACAGCGCGACCGACAGGGCCAGATACCAGCCCACCGAAAGCCCGGCCAGATCCATTACGCGTCCACCGGGGTGGATCCATCGGAGTGGGACGCCCGCCTGGTCAACACGACTGCGCCCACCACGGCCACGGTCAACAGCGCGGCGGTGATCTCCACCGCGAAGGCGTACTCGCTGAACAGCACCCGGCCCAGGCGCTCGATGTCGGTGGTGTCGCCGTCGAGAGCCCGGTCACCGCCGGCGCGGCGGAGCCCGGTGAGCACATCGGCGCCACCGATGACGACCGTTCCCAGCAACGCGGCCAGAGCCGCACCGACCACCGCGGCCAGCGGTCGCTGCCCGAAGATGGGCTCGATTCTCAGCTCCTCGGCCTTGTCTACGCCCAGCAGCATGATCACGAACAGGAACAGGATCACGATGGCACCCGCGTACACCACCACCTGCACCGCAGCCAGGAAGTGGGCGTCGTTCAGCACGAACAGCACCGCCACCCCCACCAGCGTCTGCACCAGGAACAGAGCGGCATGCACCGGATTGCGACTGGCCACCACCCCCACAGCCCCCACCAGAATGATCAAAGCAGCCACCAAGAACACCAACTCAGCCATCGGCAGGCTCCGCATCACGCACCCCGTAGCCGAGCTCACCCGACCAGGCCACCTCACCCACATACCTCTCATCGCCCGACGGCGAAGTGGCCCGCATCCATCCCGAGGTCAGTTCGTCGTCTCCGGGACGCCAGTCCTCCCATGGCATTTTCTGGGGCATGCCGTCGTCGTCCACCACCAACTCGTCCTTGGTGTAGATGGCGTCTTCACGGCCGGTGAAGGAGAACTCGAAGAGCTTCGACTCGGTGATGGCCTCGGTGGGGCAGGCCTCCACGCACAGGTCGCAGTGGATGCAGCGCAGATAGTTGATCTCGTAGACGTAGCCATAGCGCTCGCCCGGCGCGACCGGGTCGTCGGGGTCGTTGTCGGCGCCGCGCACATAGATGCAGTTCGCCGGGCACACCCCGGCGCACAGCTCGCAGCCGATGCACTTCTCCATGCCGTCGTCGTAGCGGTTGAGCACATGGCGGCCGTGGAGCCGCTCCGGCTTGGGCCGCTTGACGTCGGCGGGCGAGTCGTCGAACCCGCCCCGGTAGTCGGTGGTGACCTTGGGAAGGAACAGCTGCCTCAGGGTGACCGCGAATCCGTGCAGGTAACCCATGTCAGACCTTTCCGCCCACCGGGTCGGCCGGCTCGTCGGCTTGTGCGGCCTCGCGGTCTCGAGCTCTGCGCCCGCTGCGCACCGCCCGCATCAGCATCGCCCCGGCGGCGGCGAACACCAGCAGCGACACCACGGTGACCGCGGCCTCGTTCCAGCCCTGGTCACGCCCCACTTCCAAAGCGGTGAGGAACAGGAACCAGCCCAGCGCCACCGGTATGAGCGCCTTCCATCCGAGGTCCATGAGTTGGTCGTAGCGGAATCGGGGCAGCGTGGCCCTCATCCACACGAAGCAGAACAGAAACACGAACAGCTTCGCGAAGAACCAGACCAGGCCCCACGCCCAAGCGACACCTACGCCGCCCACCTCGCTCACCAGCACCGGACCGGCCGGTCCTCCGAAGAACAGGGTGACGATGATGGCCGACATCGTGATGGTGTTCATGAACTCGGCCAGGAAGAACAGCGCGAAGCGGATCGACGAGTACTCGGTGTGGAAGCCGCCCACCAGTTCCTGCTCGGCCTCGACCAGATCGAAGGGCGGGCGGTTGAGTTCAGCGGTGCCGGCGATCATGAACACGATGAAGGGCACCAGGCCGGTGACGATCACGTTCCAGCGCGGGATGATCCCCAGATAGCCCTCGGCAGCCTGGGCCACCACCATGTCGTGGGTGGACAACGTTCCGGTGACCAGCACGATCGACGCCACCGCCAAGCCCAGAGCGGCCTCGTAGCTCACCATCTGGGCGGAGGCCCGCACCGAGCCCAACAGCGGATACTTCGACCCCGACGACCAGCCGGCCAGCATCACGCCGTACACCGCCACCGAGCTCATAGCCAGGAACAGCAGGATCCCGACCGGCGGGTCGGCCACCTGCAGGTAGGTGGTGCGACCCCACCACTCAACCTCGCCGCCGTTGTTGAAGTCGCCGCCCAGCGGGACGATCGCGAAGGCCAGGAAAGCGGGAATCAGCGACAGGTACGGCGCCAGCTTGAACACGAACCGGTCCGACCGGTCGGGCACCAGATCCTCCTTGAAGAACAGCTTGATGCCGTCGGCCAGGGTCTGCAGGATGCCGAAGGGACCGGCGATGGTGGGTCCGAAGCGCTGGTGCATGCCTCCGATCAACTTGCGCTCGAACCAGATCATCAGCATCACAGCCACCATCAGGAAGGCGAAGGCCACCACCACCTTGACCAACGTCAGCAGCACCTCGACACCGCCGATGTCGCCGGCCAGCATCGGATCAGCAGCCAGAACGAAGGTGCCGCTCATCGGGGCTCCACCTCGACCACGGTGATGTCGGTGCCTTCGGCAATCAGCGAGTTGGCCGGGGCACCGGGTGCCAGCCAGTGCACCTTCAGCGAGCCGGGCGGAACGCCGCTATCGGCAGCCAGGGTCGCCTCGATATGACCGAAATCGGACACGACCCGCACCTCGGCTCCGTCGCTCAGTCCGCTTGGGCGGAGCTCGGCCGGATTGATCCGGGCGGAGGCAGCGGGCGCCAGGCCCCGGCTCGACGGGCAGTGGCGGAGCATCACGCCGTCGTCGTACATAGTGCGAGCAGCCACCAGCACAAAGGCGCCCTCGGGTATCTCCTCGCTGCTCGCCACTTCCGCGGACGCGGCTTCGTCCCCCCGGCCGGCGGGTCCGTCGGCCGCGAGTTCGTCCTCCCGGCCGGCGGGTCCGTCAACCGCGAGATCGTCCTCCCGGCCGGCGGGTCCTGTCACGGGTGCGGCCTGGCGGCGTGAGCGCCGCCATTCCTTGCCCCCGTGCCACCCCCCGGCCTCGCTGGTTGCGTCGGGGGTCATGGATAGCAGGAC
>JAJDZO010000081.1 GCA_022824605.1 Acidimicrobiia bacterium | reverse complement strand
GGCCTGAGCTCCTTTCTCATCATCCGCTATCTGGGGAACTACGTGGCGTCGTTCGTTCTGATCTTCGCCACGCTGATCTACGTCGACCGCCGACTCTCCAAGATCGACGGCGCCCCCGGCCTGGTGGATCTGATGAGCAGCATCACCCGTCGGGCTCGCGCCGACTCGTGACCGGCCCGAGAGGCGCTGCTAGACGGCTCGCAGCCTCTCCCACTCGTCGAGCAGGCTGGAGTCCACCTCCCGCACCAGCGTGCCCAGCCACTCGATCACCTCGGCGAGCCGGTCGTTGACGGCCGCGGCCGGCACCGTCTGGGCCAGCGCCTTGTAGCAGTCGGTCAGGTAGCGCAGCACCAGGCCCTCGGAGCGCTTCAGCCCGTAGCGGCTCACGTACTGGTTGAAGGTGTCGGTGTGCTCCACCATGTCGCGCACCACCGACTTGGGTCGGGGCCGCAGATGCCCGACCCACGGGTGATGGCGGGCGAACACGTCGAAGGCGGGCTCGATGAAGGCGGCCTCGGGCCGCGGCCAGGCCACCTCGGCCAGCCGGGCCATGCGCTCCTCGTACTCCACTCCCTCCTCCTTCATGCGAGTCATCAGCTCGTCGCGGGCTGCGTCCCGCTGGGCGAGCAGCACCGCGCCCGGATCCTCCAGCACCGACTCGGCCACGCTGAGCACCTGCAGGTGGTAGTCGTCGGCGGTGCGGTCGAGCACTGAGATGGCCTCCACCGCGAACAGCCCGAGCGGCTGGTTGAGCCGGAACTCGTCCTGGAGGTCGAGGTTCACCCGCACCGGGCGGCCCGACGGGTCCGGTTCGGCCAGCACCTCCACGATCTCGGCGTCGATCAGCGAGCGGAACACGCCGACCGCTTTGCGGATGTGGCGGCGCTGGCGGGTGCGGGGCTCGTGGTTGTCGACCAGCAGGCGCTTCATGGCCGCGCAGCCGTCGCCGTTGCGGTCCAAGACGTTGAGCATCATGGCGTGGGTCACGTCGAAGCTGGATTCCATCTTCTCGGGGGTGCCCTCCCACAGCCGGGCCAGCGTCTTGTCGTCGTAGTGGGCGTAGCCCCGCTCCGGTGGCTTCTTGCGCACCAGCTTGCGCAGCTTCTTGGGGTCGCCGGCGGCGCGCATCTCGGCCCGCTTGTTCTCCACCGCATGCTCGGGGGCTTGCACCCAAACGCTGCCGACGGTGTCGAACCCCCGCCTTCCGGCCCGACCGGCGATCTGCTGGAAGTCCCGCACCGACAGCACCCGGGTGCGGCGGCCGTCGTACTTGTGGAGCTGGGTGAACAGCACGGTGCGGATGGGGACGTTCACCCCCACCCCGAGGGTGTCGGTGCCGCAGATCAGCTTGAGGTGGCCCTGCTGGGCCAGCTTCTCCACCAGCAGCCGGTACTTGGGGAGCATGCCGGCGTGGTGGACGCCGATGCCGGCCAGCACGAAACGGCGCAGGTCCTTGCCGATGGGCGTGTCGAAGCGGAACCCGCCCACGGCCTCCTTCACGGCGGCCTTCTCGTCGCCGTTGAGCACCCGCAGGCTGGTGAGGCTCTGAGCCCGGGCGGTGGCCTCGCGCTGGGTGAAGTGCACGATGTAAACCGGGGCGCGCCCCGACTTGAGCAGCTCCTCGATGGAGACGTGCAGCGGCGTCTCCCGGTACTCGACGTCGAGGGGGACGGGCCGCTGTGCCGAGGCGACCAAAGCGGTCTCGCGCCCGGTTCGGGCGGTGAGGTCGCGGCGCAGCGCGGTCGTGTCGCCGAGGGTGGCCGACATGAGCAGGAATCGGGCCCTCGGCATCTCCAGCAGTGGAACCTGCCAGGCCCAGCCCCGGTCGCGGTCGCCGTAGTAGTGGAACTCGTCCATCACCACCAGATCGGCGCCGGTGTCGGCCCCGAACCGCAGCGCCCGCTGGGCCAGGATCTCAGCGGTGCAGGCCACCACCGCGGCGTCACCGTTTACGGCGGCGTCGCCGGTGACCATGCCCACCTGCGACGGACCGAACGCGGCGGTCAACTCGAAGAACTTCTCGCTCACCAGCGCCTTGATCGGAGCGGTGTAGACGGTGCGGCGTCGCTGAGCCAGCATCGAGAACGCTCCGGCCAGCGCCACCAGCGACTTGCCCGACCCGGTTGGGGTGGACAGCACCACGTTCTCGCCCGCCAGCAGCCGCAACACCGCCTCCTCCTGATGCGGGTACAGCTCGAGTCCGGCCGCGAGCGACCACTCGATGAAGGCGTCGAGCAGTTCGTCCGCACTGGGCGTGTCGGGCACGAAGTCGCCGAGAGCGGGCACAGCCATTCCGACCGCAGGCTAGGCGGCCGATAGAGGCACTGCGGATAGGTGTAGACCCGTCGCATCGTGACGGGGTGACTCCCGCTCTTGTTCGCTGCGCTCACGGGCCGCTCGGGCCACGGCCTCGCCCGTATGCACCGGATTGGCCCGCCTATTCGCTCGGCCTCTTAGCGTTACTTTGATGGCGAGCGACGATTCTGCGGCAGTCGGCGCCGGGTCGTCGATGGCTGGGGCTGCCCGGATCGGCCCGAGGCTCTGGGCCTTGCCGGTGGTGATCTTTCTGACCGCGGCCATGACGGTGGGCCAGATCACGATCCTGGGCAAGCAGGTGTTCGACATGACCGGCAACCCGCTCGACCTCGGGTTGCTGGGTTTGGCCGAGTTCGTGCCCACCCTGGTGCTGGCGCCTCTCAGCGGCGTGCTGTCGGACCGGTTCGACCGGCGGGCGATGTACGCCTGCGGCCTGGTGGGGGAGGCGGCCGCATCCGCGGGGCTGTACTTCTATGTGGCGTCGGATCCGACGTCGGTGATGCCGATATTCGCTCTCGTGGCGGCGTTCGGTTGTGCCCGTTCGCTGCTGAGTGCGGCCAGCCGGGTGATGCCGGTCGACATGGCGCCCCCCGGTGCGGTGGAGCGGATGGTGGCGGTGTGCATGTCGGGCTGGCAGGCCGGTTTCGTGGTGGGGCCGGTGGTGTTCAGCTTCGTTTTCGTGGCCGACGTGGCTGCTCCGTACCTGCTGGCTGTCGTTGCCGCGCTGGCTGCCGCGGCGTTGCTGGCGGTGGTGCCGGCGAGCGGGGTGGCCCGCTCAAGCGCTCTGGCCGGGTCCGGGGTGCGAGCGGTTCTGGTCCACGCGCTGGGGGGTCTGCGTTTCATCCGGCGCAACCGGGTGGTGCTCGGCATCGTGTCGCTCGACCTGTTCGCAGTGCTGTTCGGCGGAGCGGTGGCGCTGCTTCCCGCCATCGCCGAGGAGCGGCTGGGGGTGGGGGCGGTAGGGCTCGGCTGGTTGCGAGCCGCGGTCGGCATCGGTGCGTTGTCGATGATGGCCGTTCTGTCGGTACGGCCCCTGACGCGCCGAGTGGGGCTCATGCTGATGGCCGCGGTAGCGGTGTTCGGCTTGGGGACGATCCTGCTCGGCGTCACCCGTTCCTACACGGTGGCGTTCATCGCGCTGCTGGCACTGAGCGGTGCCGATTCGGTGAGCGTGTTCGTGCGCAGCACGCTGGTGCCGCTGGCAACCCCCGAGCACATGCGGGGCCGGGTGATGGCCGTCGAGTACACCTTCGTGGGGGCCTCCAACGAACTCGGCGCGTTCGAGTCGGGAGTGGCCGGAGCCCTGCTGGGAGTGGCCGGCGCAGTCGTGTTCGGCGGCGTCGACACCCTGGCCGTAGTGGCCGCCTGGTGGATGCTCTTCCCCGAGCTGAGAGCCATAGACCGCTTCGCCGACGTGCGCCCCGAGCTTTAGGGGATGGCTGCCCACGGCCCCGTCCGTATGAGCCGGGTTCGCTCGTCGATCCGCGGGGCCTCTAGGGTGCGCGCCGTGGAGCAGCAGCGAGACGCGGATGCCGTGCGAGTGCTGGACAGCGGCGACGCCTGTCCGACGCTCCCGATCATCGAACAGGGGGGAAGCGCCCGGGCCGTCGTATGGCCCGGGGTCGGGGCCCTGCACCGGTCGATGCATGTGATCCGGCTCGACGCCAACGCCGCGACCACGCCCCTCAGCCACCCGTCGGATGCCGTGTACCACCTCTGCGAAGGAACGGCCACCGCCGCCGATCCCGAAGGTGGCGACAGCTTCGACATCGAGGTCGGTGCCATGCTCCACATCGATGCGGGCACCACATACCGGATCGAGGCCGGCGGCGAAGGCGCCCTGCTGGTAGGCGGGCCCTGCCCGCCCGACCCGGCCATGTACGAGCACCTGGAGCCCGAACGGGCCGGCGGCGACTCATGAGTCTGGAGGACTGACCATGGCTATCCGCGTATTCCACCGGGACAAGCCCACCCTGCTGGCCCCCATGATCTCCAGCGACGCCCGGTTCGTGGTGTGGCCGGGTGTGGGTGCCGAGGTGGCCAACATGAACTATGTGGTGCTCGAACCGGGCGAGAAGAACGTTCCCCACACCCACGACGAATCCGAGGACACGATCTTCTGCCTCGAAGGCCGGGGCACCGTGAGCGACCTCACCAACGGCACCCGGCTGCCATTCGAGGCCAGCCAGGTGATTCACGTACCCGCGGGCGTGGAGCACGCGGTCATGGCCGACCGGGGCGAGCGGATCGTCAGCATCGGCGGCCCCTGCCCGCCCGACCGGAACCTGTTGCGCCTGCTCGGATTCGACTGACAGCGAGCGCCGTGAAGCCTGCCGCTTTCGACTACCACGCACCCCGAACCCTGCAGGAGGCCCTGAGCCTGCTGCACGAGCATCAAGACGAGGCGAAGGTGCTGGCCGGCGGGCAGAGCCTCGTTCCCGCCATGAACTTCCGCCTGGCCCGCCCGGCGGTGCTGGTCGACATCGCTCAGGTGCCCGGACTGGACCGCATCGAGGTGGACGACCCCGACAGCGCGATGATCGGGGCTCGGGTGCGACACCTCGATCTGGAGCACAACAGCATCGGCGGGCCGCTGGGCCTGTTGCTGGCACGGACGGGTCGATGGGTGGGCCACTATCCGATCCGGGTGCGGGGCACTTTCGGTGGAAGCCTCGCCCACGCCGATCCCGCGGCCGAATGGTGTGCCCTGGCCTGCGCCCTCGACGCTGAGATCCATTGCCGCAACACCAACGGCTCCCGGGTGGTCGGCGCCCGCGAATTCTTCGAGCAGATGGCCTTCACCACCTGCCTGGAGCCCGACGAGATGCTTGTCGGCGCCCGCCTGCCCCGCCTCGGCGACTCGTGGAGGGTGGGCATGGCCGAGTTCGCCCGCCGCTGGGGTGATTTCGCCATCGTGTTGGCCGTCGTGGCCGTTGAGTGCGACGGCGACTCCATCACGGGTGCCCGCGTCGCGCTGGGCGGGGTGGCCGGAGGACCGGTGCGGGCCACCAACGCCGAGGCCGCCCTCAGCGGCCGCGCCGCTACGGCAGAGACCGTGGCGGCCGCCGCGGCGGTGGCCGCCGAAGAGGTCGACCCGACCGGCGACATTCACGGCTCGGCCGACTACCGCCGAGACCTGGTGCGCACCATGGTCACCCGAGCACTGGACCAGGCTCTGGCGTGAGGTGGTCGGCGCCATCGCAAGAGGCTACCAGGAGTGCCGCGCCACGCTGCGGTGTGGTGGTGGGCACGATGCCATGAGGTGGACCGGCCGGTCGCTGCGCCGTTTCGAGGATCCGGCCTTGGTGCGGGGACTGGGCCGCTTCGTGGCCGATGTGGCCGACACTCACCGGGGGGCGTTGCATGCGGCCTTCGTACGCAGTCCGGTGCCGGCAGGCAGGATCCGTTCCATCGAGGCACCCCCGGGCGCGTCGGTGTTGACCGCCTCGAGTCTCGGTGCGATCCGAACCATCTGCGCCCGGCTCGACCGGCCCGATTTTGTGGCGTTGGAGACGCCCGTGCTGGCGACCGACGCGGTGCGCCATCCCGGTGAACCGGTGGCTCTGGTGGTGGCCGGATCGAGAGCCGAGGCCGAGGATCTGGCCGAGGAGGTGATCGTCGACATCGAGGCGACCCGACCGGTGCTCGACGCCGTCTCGGCCACCGATCCGGCCGCTCCGGCCGTCCACGACGGTCTCGACATGCCGATGGGGAACAACGTCGTGCTCGACGCGCGCTTCGCCACCGACGACATGGACGCAGCCTTCGACACGGCCGACGAGATAGTCACGCTCGACGTGCGGGCGCACCGGCAGAACGCGCTGCCGATCGAGGCACGGGGCGCGCTGGCCGCCCACGACCCCGCCACCGGCCGGACGACGCTCACCGCCGCCAACCAGATGCCCCACATGCTGCGCACCGCGCTGGCCGACATCTTGAACATCGCCGAGGCTGAGATCCGGGTGGTGACTCCCGAAGTGGGCGGGGCGTTCGGGCAGAAGATGTGCGTACCCCGCGAGTATGTGGCGCTGGTCGCCGCGGCCCGCCTGCTCGGAGCGACCATCGCGTGGATCGAGGACCGCTCCGAGAACCTGCTGGCCTCGTGGCACAGCCGCGACCACACCTACCGGCTGAGGGGCGCCTTCTCGCGCCGCGGGACGTTGCTGGGCCTCGACGCCGACATCGTGTGCAACATCGGGGCCTACGGCAACTACCCGGTCACCTTCGGCGTAGAGCCGCTCATGGCGATGGCCGAACTCCCCGGACCGTACCGGCTGTCGCAGTACCGGGTGCGCTCACGGGCGGTGACCACCAACATGTGCCCCATCGCCCCCTACCGGGGGGTGTCGCGTCCGGTGCTGACCCTGGCCATGGAGAGGCTGATGGACACCGCCGCCCGCCGGCTCGGCCTCGACCCTGTCGATGTGCGCCGGGCCAACCTGGTGTCGGAGTTCCCTTATGCGATGCCCACCGGGCTGCCCGTCGATGCGGGCTCCTACACCGAGACTCTCGAAGCGGCCGTCGAGGCGGTGGATCTCGAAGGGTTCCGCCGCCGCCAGCAGCAGGCCGCCGTCGAGGGCCGCTACCTCGGAGTGGGGTTCTCGGTGTTCGGAGAGCGCACCGGCTACGGCACCCCCGCGTTCGCGGCTCGGGCCATGGAGATAACCCCCGGCTACGAGACCGTGCAGTTGGAGATGAACCCGTCCGGCGACGTCTCCTTGCGCATCGGTGCTTCTCCTCACGGACAGGGCTTGGCCACCGCCTTGTCGCAGCTGCTGGCCGACGAGCTGGGAATCGAGCCTCAGCAGGTGGCGGTGGTTCATGGCGACACCGATGCCACCCCCTACGGTTGGGGTACCTTCGCCAGCCGTTCGATGGTGATAGCCGGCGGAGCTGCTCAGCGGGCGGCGAAGCGCCTGGCCGAGCAGATCACCGAGATCGCAGCCCACCACCTGGAGGCCAGCCCCGAAGACATTCGCTTGGAGGACGGATCGGCAGTTGTGGCCGGAACGAGCGTCGGCTTGAGTCTGGCGGAGATCGCCCGCATGGCCCATCACAGCAGCCACCGCCTGCCGGATGGCATGTCGCCGGGGCTGTCCGTGTCGGCCACCTACGACCCGGCCGGCACCTTCTCCAACGCCTGCCACGCCGCCATAGTCGAGGTGGACCCCGACACCGGCCATGTGGCGCTGGAGCGATTCGTCGTGATCGCCGACGCCGGACTGGAAGTCAATCCCATGATCGTCGAGGGGCAGATCCACGGCGGCGTGACCCAGGGGATAGCCAACGCCCTATATGAGGAACTGGTGACCGACGACGACGGCAACCTCCTGACGGCCTCGCTCATGGACTTTCTGCCCCCGACCGCCTGTGAGATACCCGACATCGAGGTCACCCACATCCAGACCATCACCGACGCCTCGATCACGGGGGCCAAGGGGGTGGGAGAAGGTGGCGCCATCGGCGCTCCCGCGGCTGTGCTGAATGCCATATCGGATGCTCTGTCGCCGCTGGGCATCGGGGTCAACGAGATGCCGGCCACCCCGGCCCGGGTGCGAGAACTGATCCGCGCCGCAGAACCCGCTACGACAGGAGGCCGAACATGAGCGCTAGCCGGGTAGATCTGGCCCTCACCGTGAACAGCCGGCACCACGATGTGAGCGTGGAGCCGCGCAAGACGCTGGCCGACACTCTGCGCGAGGACTGCGGCCTGACGGGAACCCATCTCGGCTGCGAGCACGGCGTGTGCGGCGCCTGCACCGTTCTGGTCGACGACGAGCCGGTGCGGTCGTGTCTGATGTTCGCGGTGCAGTGCAGCGGTGTCGAGATCCGCACAGTGGAAGGGCTCGCCGACGGAGATCGGCTCCATCCGATCCAGCAGGCCTTCTGGGAGCACCACGGACTCCAGTGCGGCTTCTGCACCCCCGGATTCCTGATGCTGGCCACGGCTGTGCTCGAGTCCCGCCCCGACATCGGTGACGAGGAGCTGCGCGAGGTGCTGGCCTCCAACCTCTGCCGCTGCACCGGCTACCAGAACATCATCACCTCAGTCCACGCCGCCCGCCACCAGCTGCGGTCGTGATCGGACCTCGAGCGGACCCGGCAGCGGGACGGCCGTGATAGGCGAGTCGGTTCTTCGCCTCGAGGACCGGCCCCTGCTGCGGGGCGAGGGTCGCTTCGTCGCCGACATCAACCTTCCGCACCAGATCCACATGCGGATCGTCCGATCGCATGCGGCTCACGGCACGCTCGAGTCGATCGACGCCTCCGGGGCCCTGCACGTGCCGGGCGTGGTCGCGGTCTGGACCGGTGCCGACGTGGCCGACATCCCGCCCATCGACTTCAGGCAGGTAGGCGCCGACCAGATGGTTCCTTACCGCCAGCCGATCCTGGCCCAGGACCGGGTGCGCTACGTGGGCGAGCCCGTGGCCGCGGTGTTCGCCACCGACCCGTACGTCGCCGAGGACGGAGCGGAGGCCGTGGTCGTGGAGGTGTCGGAACTGGTGCCGGTCCTCGACGCGGCCGGCGCGCTCGGCGACTTCGACGGCCGGCTCGACACCGAGGCGTACGTGTTCACCGAGCAGACCGGCGATGTCGACGCGGCCTTTGCCCGGGCCGGCCACGTGTTGGAGGCCGAGTTCAGCGTGGGACGCCACACCGGCGTGCCCCTGGAGTGCCGCGGCGCGTTGGCTGTGCATCACCGCCACACCGCCACGCTGGAGTTCCTGGGCGCGGCCAAGGTGCCCTACCAGAACCGCGACGCGCTGGCCAAGATGCTGGGCCTGCCGCCGTCGCGGGTGGTGCTGCGAGAGGGTCACGTGGGGGGTGGGTTCGGAGTGCGGGGCGAGTTGTACCCCGAGGACGTGCTGGTGGCCTTGGCCGCTTTGAGGCTGGACCGCCCGGTCAAATGGATCGAGGACCGAGCCGAGCATCTGGTGGCGGCCAACCACTCGCGTGATCAGGTGCACCGGTTGCGGGTCGCAACCGACGCGAGGGGAGTGATCGAGGGCCTGGAGGTTGATTTCGTCAGCGATCAGGGCGCCTACGTCCGCACTCACGGGGCGACGGTGGCGACATTGGCCGCGGCCATGCTGCCCGGTCCGTACCGGATCCCCAACTATCGAGTCACTGGCCAGGTGCGACTGTCCAACAAGACTCCGGCGGGCACCTACCGGGCGCCGGGGCGCTACGAGAGCACGTTCGTGCGTGAGCGCGCCCTCGACGCCATCGCGGCCGACCTCGGCATCGACCGGGCCGAGGTGCGCCGCCGCAACCTGATCGGATCCGAAGAGATGCCCTTCGACCGGGGCATCGGTGCACTCGGCACGGCCGTGGTATACGACTCGGGCCGCTACGAGATGATGCTCGACCGGGTGATGGACCACATCGACTACCCGGCGCTGACCGACTCGCTGGCGCAGCGGCGGGCGGCCGGCGAACTGGTCGGTCTGGGTCTCGGCTTCTTCGTGGAGAAGTCGGGCCTGGGACCCTTCGCGGGGAGCCGGGTGGAGGTCGATCCGTCGGGCTGCGTGACCGTGACCACCGGGGAGGCGTCGGTGGGCCAGGGCTTCGAGACGGTGATGGCCCAGATCTGCGCGGAGATACTCGGCATCGGTCTGCACAGGGTGTCGGTGGTTCATGGCCAGACCGATCAGATGTCCTACGGGATGGGCGCCTTCGCCAGCAGGGCCACCGTGATGGCCGGAACCGCGACCCACATGGCCACCGTGGCGCTGCGGCAGCGGGCCATCGAGGTGGCCGCCGAGATGCTTGAGGCCAGCCCCGACGATCTGGAACTCGTCGACGGCGCGGTGAGGGTCGTGGGGTCGCCCACACAAGCCGTGGCGCTGGGCGAGGTCGCCGCTGCTCTGGGTCCGGCGTCGCCTCATGCCAATGGCCGGCCCGGGCTGGTGGCCGAGGAGTGGTACACCACCAGCCACATGAACTACCCGTACGGCCTGCATGCCGGGGTGGTGGCGCTCGATCCAGACACCGGGAGCGTGGACATCGAGCGGTACGTGATCGCCTACGACATCGGGCGGGCCATCAACCCGATGCTGGTGGAGGGCCAGATCGTCGGCGGCGCGGCCCAGGGCTTCGGCGGAGCGCTGTTCGAGGACTTCAGCTACGACGAGATCGGCCAGCCTCAGGCGACCACGTTCATGGACTACCTGATGCCCACCGCCGCGGAGATGCCCGAGCTGGAGATCCTGCTGTCCGAGGACGCCCCCAGCCCGCTCAACCCGCTCGGCATCAAGGGTGCCGGCGAGGGCGGCACCAACGCCTGCGGCGCGGTGATCGCGGCCGCCGTCGACGACGCCCTCGGCCGTCCCGGAGCGGTCACATCGTTGCCCCTCACCCCGCAATGCCTGCATGCGTTGTGCCGGACCGGCGCAGCGACGCCGAAGGTCTAGCCTTCGAGTCGGAGTTCGGTGGGGCTGCCGGGGATGATGCCTAGGCCCGGGTCACCGGATGCGCCGAAGGCTGGGGGGCGGGGGTTGGAGGTGCCCCACAGGTCGGACTGCTCGGGCACGGCCTCCCATGTGCGCACCACCCAGTCCGGGCCCTCCGCGACCATCAGTTCGGTGGTGAACTCGCACACGAAGCCGGCCGGGGAGCGGAAGTAGGCGAAGGCGTTGTCGCCGGGTCCGTGGCGGCCCGGACCCCAGAGGATCTGATGGCCGTGCCGCATGGCCCGACCCGTGGCCCGCATGAAGTCGTCGAGGTCGGCGCATTCGTAGGCCACATGGTTCAGGCCCGGCTCCGGCGTGGCGGCCAATGCGACCTGATGGTGGTAGCGGCTGGTGGTCATGAACACGAGCCTGTCCTCGAGCCAGTCGGTGACCCGGAAGCCGAGCGCGGTGCAGTACCAGTCTGCGAGAGCGGCGTTGTCGCGGCTGTTGAACACGATATGGCTCAAGTCGAGCGGCAGACCCTGCCCGCGTTGGTGCTCGGGCGGGGTGCGGGTTGCGGTGTCGGCCGAGATCGACAGCAGGTGGCCCTCAGGATCGAACACCTCGAAGCCGTAGCCGCCGTCGGGTGTCGGGCCAGGACCGCCGACCAAATTGGCCTCCAGCCCGGCAAGGTGATCGTGCATCCGATCGACGGTGTCTCGGCTGTCGACCCCGAAGGCCACCGCATCGGCCCGATTCACCGGGGCCGGGCGAAGCGTGGTCACGGCAGGCTCGATCGATCCGGGTGCCGAGAACCGCACACAACCGTTGTCGCCGTCCTCTTGGACCAGCCCGAACACATCGCGCAGGAAGTGCGCCTGGCCTTCAACGTCTCGCACACCGAAGCCGATGCTTCGCAACCGCACTGCGCTCACTCCCGCCTAGCTTGCTCAGACGATAGTGCGGGGGCGGGGGGCGTCGACGATGGCGTCGAGCAGCACGACGAAGCGCGACATGATGATGAACGACTCGCCTACCCGGCGCACGATGTCGAAGCGCTCACCGGTCATGTTGCCAGGCTGGGCGCCTTGGCGGACCATCTCCACCCGCACATTGAGGCGGGCCAGGTAGGTGTCGGGGCGCTCCATTGATCGGACGCGGAGCGCGGAGGTGAACCGGCGGGTGCGGACTGCGGGCCGGTCCGCCCACGACACCGCGATGTTGTCGTCGGTCAGGCGGGCCGCCCAGTTCTCGCTGATCGAGTCCTTGGTCTCGTCCATGAACAACGCGGCGGGGTCATAGCCCACCTGCGGATGCTGGTCGGTCACCAGCGGCACCGGCACGAGGTAGGTGAAGCCCTCATCGACCAGGCCGAGCCATTCGTCGAGGCGCCATTCGTCGAGCAGTTCGGCCTCGTAGGCGTAGAACAGGCCCAACTCCTGATGGACCGACAACGGCGCCGGTCCTCCGGCAGTGGCCGGATGGACCCAGCGGGCCTTGGTCATCGGCCGGGCAATGGCGATGGGGCGGACCCGGCCGGTTCGGCGACTGCGGTCAGCTCCATACGGCGGCTCCATTCGGCGAGGAAGCCGCGCAGGGTGTGCTCGCTGCGGTCGGCGTCCTGCACATGGCCGGGCCATTCCAGGCCGTGAGCGTCCGGGTGATGGCTGCCGGCCACATAGTCGTAGAACTGGTCGAGCCCGACCGGCCCCCGGTTGGCTTCGGCCATGCCTAGGAAGTTCTCGTTGTCGTCGAGTTCGAACATCCCGCCGGGTCCGTTGGTGCGCAGGTAGGCCCGCTGCGAGCGCTCCTTCCACTTCTCGGAGGCGTCGACGGGCACCAGATGCCACCACCAGATCTCCGATGTGGCCTCGTCGAGGGGAACTTTCAAGGTGAGCCTCGTGTAGCGGCACATCGAGCCGGGCCCGTCGGTGGCCGTCTTGAAGTTCTCCAGGAACGACAGGTTGGGGAACACGCTGCCGTGGGTGACCGACGTGCGGGCCATGATGTCGACCTGGCCCGGTTTGAGGTTGCTCTGGATCTCAGGCCAGAGCTCCTCGGGGTAGCCGAGGAATCCGGGCGGGTCGGTGGAGATGGGCAGATGCTGGATCCGGATGGTGTGGCCGTTGCCGCACTGCACCGTCCGGCCCGGGAACTTCGGGCCTGTCGGGTCGCCGTATCCGGCGACGTCCTCGGGGCTGGGGAAGAGCCCGAAGCGGAGGGCCGTCTCGTGGGTGATCATGGTGTGGTAGCCGTCGCCGGAGAGGTTCTCGGTCTCGGACTTCCAGTTGGCCGCGATGCGGGTCCGCACCGGCGAGCCCATCACCTCGAAGCCGTTGTCGAACTTCCCGAACAGAGCGTCGAAGTAGTAGGTCATGTCGCCCAGGGACTCCGCCAGCGCCGGCCCGTGGTGGTCCCAGGTGGCGAAGATCAGACCGTGCAGGGTCTCGACGCGGGCTGAGGGGAGGTTGAAGCGCGACTTGTCGAGGTCCGGGCCGTACACCTCCTTCTCGTAGGTCACCGCCCGGCACGCTCCGTCCAGTCCGTAGGCCCAGCCGTGATAGGAGCAGCGATGGGCCTTGGTATGGCCGCGCTCGGCCCGGCAGAGCTTCACCCCCCGATGGGAGCACGCGTTCAGCATCACGTGGACGCGGCCGTCACGGTCGCGGTTCACGATCACCGGATCCACGCCCAGCGGCCTGGTCACGTAGTCGCCGGCATCGGCGATCTCTGAGACGTGGCCCACGAAGAACCATGACCGCTTGAATATCGCGTCGAGCTCGCGGCGATGGACCTGCGGGTCGAAATAGACGCGACGGCTGACCCTGAACCCGCCGTCGGTGTCGATCAGCGCCATGGCAGGAAAACTAGTCCCGCATGATGCGCGGCTGGCATCTTGTCGCGGTGCAGCAGGGTGTCTCCCGCTCATGTTCGCTGCGCTCACGGGCCGCTCGGGCCACGGCCTCGCTCCACACCATGCGAAGTCGCATCATCATTCGCTCGGGGCCCGCTCGGCCTCTGGGTCCCGCATGATGCGCAGGGTCCCAATCTCGGGCGCTGGAATGCCCAATCCCTGCTCTTGTGCGGCCTGCAGCAGCCGGTGAGCGAGGGCGAGGTCCTGCTCGACGGTGCCGATGGACTTGAACACCAGCGGACCGGTGCCCGCCGGTTGGTAGGACGACTCCAACCAGTCGCTCAACAGCACTGCGGTGGACGGGTCGAAGCCGAACCGCTCGACCGCGTCGATGACGTCGCCGGGTTCGTGGCGGGCGTCCGCGCAGTCGAACACCACCTGAGCGGCCTCAGCGAAGATGTCGCCCACAAGCTCGCGTTGGTCGGGCCGGGTCGAACCGATCCCGGCCAGCAACTGAAGATGAGCGACCTGGTGGGCTTCCAGGAAGGCGGGCCCCACCGACGATGTCGCGACGTAGCACTGCTGGGCGCCGTGGAGCGCGGCGTCCACTGAGTCCGCCGGGCGCACGGGCACGCCCACGACCGAGCGGTGCGCGTCACAGAACGCTTCCCGGTTTGCCGGCGTGGGACTGAACACGGCCACCTCCGACAGCGTGGATACCGCGGCCACGGCCCGCAGGCCCTCCTTGGCCTCCTCGCCGCTGCCGATCACCGCCAGCTTCTTGGGCCGGCCGTCGTCGGCATGCTCGAAGGCGAGCGCGGCGGTCGAGGCGGTGCGCAGGCTGGTGATGCGCCGTCCGTCGACGATCCCGATCATGTCGGCGGTGTCGCGGTCGAAGACGCTGACGTGGTAGCGCACCCGCTGACCGACCCGGTGGAACTCCTTGTAGCCGACGATGCCGATCTCGGGGAGAATGCCGGCCAGCACCCGCATCCAGGTGTGGCCGTCGCCGATCTGCACCCGCCCTGTGACCGCGGCGGTGCGTGCCGACACCCGGGCGGCCTCCAATCCGACCGCGACGGAGGCGAGTTCGTCGACCAGGTCGCCGTCGAGGAACCGCGGCGAGGATCCAGCGGCGCTCACCGGGGGTTCCTGCCGACCCAGAACATGTCGTCGGCGTCGTCGGTGACGTCGAGGCCCGCATCCGACGCGGCCTTGCGGATCATGCCCATCTGGGCCGCGTTGATGCGCGCCAGCGGTGCTCGCAGCGGCCCGCCATTGAAGCCGTTGAGCCAGCCCTGGTACTTCCAGATGCTGCGGGGCACCATCCCGGTGTTGGCCACCACGGGGCTCACGGTGGCGCTGTTGGCCTTGCGGATGGGCGTGTTGCGCCAGTACAGGTCCATTCCGTCGGACCAGGTTTCGGGATCGCTCAGCAGCTTGAGCATCTGGGGAATGCGGGGCCCGAAGGCCTCGTAGTTGGAGGTTCCCATGAAGCTCATCCCGTAGTGCCGGATCCAGATCGGCGCGTTCGACTCCATGGGATCGGTCACCACCACCTGATCGCCCAAGCGCCAGAAGACCTCGTCGATGCCGCCCGCATAGGGCAGGCCGACCTCGTTCTTGATGCCGACCAGCATCCCGCAGTCCGCCACCAGCCTCTCCAGCAGGTCCACCGGGAACGCGGCCGGGTGCAGGCGAGCGAAGTTCCACTGGTCGATGGCGAACAGCAGCACCCCCAGCGGCGACCGGTCGATCATGGCCTTGTTGGCGTCGTAGAGCTCGTCGAGGGTGCGCGGGTGAAACGTCATCGGATACGAGGGCAGCACGAGATCGGCGCCCAACTCCGCGCCCCACTCGATGGTCAGCTGTTGCAGGTCGAACGTCGGCTGCGATGCCTGCACCACCACGATGAGGTCTCCGGCTGCGTCGGTGACGATCTCCAGCATCCGGCGGTACTCCTCGAGGGTGGTACCCCCCTCGCTGACCACCAGCACGGTGCTCATTCCGAGTTCCCGCTCCATCTCGACGTCGTGGCGGACGGCGGCCTCGTTGAGCGTCGACAGGTCGTGGGTGAACGTGGGCAGCACGCAGCCGCAGCATCCCTTGAGATTCTCTCGCGCCCACGCCCGTGCCTCGGACGGCGTGTACTCAGCCATGGCGGTCACCTCCGGCCGGTTAATCGCCGCCGGCCAGGAACAGCCGGGCGGCGTTGTGGCCCAACACGTCGGCTCGCTGGTCGTCGCTCAGGCCCAGATTGTCGACTATGTCGAGGTGGCGCTGCACCGTCCAGGGCACCGGCGGGCAGTCGGTTCCGAAACAGATGTGCTGCGAGCCGACCGTGCCGACAGCCAGCTTGAGAGCACCGGCTCCGAAGGTGACCGTGTCGAGGTAGAGCTTGTTGACGTGGCGTGACGGCGGCTCGGCCAGCTCCACCTCGCCCCACGGCCCCAGCGGGGCGTAGTTGCGCAGTTCATGGCCGAAGTCGAGCCGGTCGGCGATGGTGGTGATGGCACCGCCGGCGTGGGCGCACAGCAGCCGCAGCGTCGGGAATCTCTCGTAGGTGCCGGTGAGGATGAACCGGGCCAGCGTGACCGTCGTGTCCAGCGGGCGCCCGCACACTTCGCCCATGCGGTAGACCCCCATCAGGTCCTGCCCGACGGTGCTGCCGCCGGGGTGGACGAACGTGGCTGCTCCAACATCGCCGGCATACTCCCAGAACCCGGCCGGAACGCTGTCGAGGTAGCGGTTCTGGTCGCTCGTGGGCAGCGCGAAGCCGGCGAGCCCCAGTTCCTCGATAGCCCGGCGGGCCTCCTCGAGATGCTCGGGGCCGCGCCAGGGGATCACGGTGGCCAAACCGGCCAGCACTCCGGGATGCTCTCGCATCAGCTCGGCCACGAAGTCGTTGTAGGTGCGGGCCTGGGCGATGTCGCTGGTGTCGAGGTCGCCGTACCAGATGTGAGGATCCGAGACGATCGAGGTGGTGATCCCGGCCGCCTCCATCCGTTCAAGCTGGCGTGCGACATCGAAGAGGTCGGGGGGCATGCGGCCGAGGGGCTGCCACTGCGTCGGCAGCAGGTGGACGTGGCTGTCGACGATCATGGGCTAGGTCTCCATTGCCGGCCGGCCCGCCCCGTCGAGCGAACTCTGATGGTTGAGGGCGCGCCATACGCGAGCAGGGCTCACGGAACTGCTCAACAGGTCGGCGCCGTCGCCGATGGCATCGGCCACCGCGTTGACGACCGCTCCGAGCGAGCCGACCATGCCGGCCTCGCCGCCTCCTTTGATCCCGAGCGGATTCGACGGGCTGCCGTGCTCGATCACTGCCAAATCCACGGGGGTCAGCTCGGCCGCGGTGGGCATCATGTAGTCGGCCAAGGTCACCGACAGGGGCTGGCCGTTGTCGTCGTAGGCGAGTTCCTCGAAGAGCGCACCGCCGATCCCCTGCGAGGCGGCGCCGGCCAACTGGCCTCGCAGAAGTCTCGGATTGACGGCTCGTCCCACATCGTGGGCCACCAGGAATCGGTCGAGGCGAACCCTGCCGTCAGCGGGATCCACCGAGGCAGAGCACACCGCCCCACCGAACGACGCCGTCAGCCCGTCCTTGTCGAAACGGCCGCGGACACCGCCGAGTTCGGCAAGCGGCACCGTGCGGCCGTCGGGACCCGTGGCGTTGCCTCGATGCAACTCGATGCCGTCGGGACCGCACCCGAGCAGCTCCGCCGACTTGATCCGGATCTCGTTGACGGCAGCCGCGATGGCGTTGCCGACCAGCACCGTGGAGCGGCTGGCGAACGCTCCGAACCCTTGCGGGATCTCGGCGGTGTCATGGAACTCGACACTCACATCCTCGAGTTCCGCACCGAGCAGCTCCGCCGCGATCTGAGCCAACGCCGTCTCCACCCCCTGACCCACCGATCCGACCCCGGCGCGCACCGTCACACCGCGGCCGTCGCAGATGATGTCGACCTCCTCGAACGGGCCGACCGCCGCGAACTCGATGTAGACCGCCATCCCGACGCCGGCCTTGCCGTCGCGGGACCGAGCCCGTTGCCGGCCGGCCCGCAGCTCGTGGTAGTCGGCCGCGGCGAGCATCTCGTCGAACGATTCGACGAAGTCGCCGCTCTGGTAGGCGATCGGCATCACCCCGGAGGAACCGGGCCCGGGGTTGAAGACGAACGGCATCGACTCCGCCGGGATCAGGTTGCGGCGTCGCAGGTCGGCGGGATCCATGTGCAGCTCGGCGGCGAGGATGTCGACCATCCGCTCACGCACGAACGTCGCTTCGGTCATTCCCGGCCCGCGATAGGTGCCCACCGGGGTGCGGTTGGTCAGCACCGCGTCGAGGTCCATGCTGAACGCCTGCCATTGGTAGGGACCGGGCATGTGCAGCATGGGCAGCACGACCGGCAGCAGGCCCTGCGTCCTGATGTAGGCGCCGTGATCGCACCAGCCCCGCACCCGGAACCCCAGCATCTGCCCTTCGGCTGTGGCCGCCAGCTCGATGTCGTGCTCCTGCTCGCGGGCATGGTTGGTGGCCACCATGTGCTCCCAGCGGTCCTCGATCCACTGCACGGGCCGTTCCAGGCGCCGAGCCAGCCAGGCGATGAGGACGTCCTCGGGGTAGGGCTCGCCCCGCGTGCCGAAACCTCCTCCCACCTCGACCTCGACCACCCGCACCTTGTCGGGCTCCAGCCCCAGCACCCGGGCGAGCAGGCTGCGGGTGAAGTGCTTCACCTTGGCGCCGCCCCACAGGGTGAGCACTCCCGAGTTGCGGTCGTAGTCGGCGACGAGGCCGCGGGTCTCCATCGGCGCAGCGGCCAGGCGATGGACGCGCAGTCGCCGCCGCACGACGATGTCGGCCTCGGCGAAGGCTGCGTCGATGTCGCCGTAGCGGAAGGCCAGTTGGTTGACAGTGTTGCTCCCCAGGCTCGAGTGCAGCCTGGGACGGCCCGGCTCCCCCGCGGTAGCGGTGTCGACGACGGGATCCATCTCTTCGAGATCGACGAGCACCAACTCGGCTGCGTCCTCGGCCACGTACGGATCGGTTGCCACCACCACCGCCACCGGCTCACCCACGTAGCGGACCACGTCGCGAGCCAGCGGAGCCTGCAACGCCCGGTTGGCCTCGGGCGACTCGGCGAACGGGAGCCGGATCGGGATGCGGATGTCGTCGATGTCCGCCGCGGTGATCACGTCGAGCACTCCCGGAACCCGCAGGGCGTCGGAGCAGTCCACGCCAAGCAGTCGGGCGTGCGCCGAGGAACTGCGCACCACCCGCGCGTACGCCTGGCCCTCGAGCCCGATGTCGGCCACGTAGGTCGCCTTGCCCGCCAGCAGCTCGAGGTTCTTGCGTCTCGGCGCTGAGACGCCGATCAGCGGGCCGTGAGCCGTGGTCATGGCGTGTCTCGCAGCCGGGTGAGGGCTCGCTCGACCAGAGAGGCGACCAGCGCCCGGCGGTACTCGCCGTCGGCGTGCCAGTCACCGGCCGACGGGTCGCAGGCGGTGGCGGCCATGCGGGCACATTCGGCGATGGCTGCGTCGTGCAGCGCTGATCCCGTCAGTGACTCCTCGGCGGCACTGGCCCTGATCGGCGTCGGGCCGACGCTTCCAAGGGCGATCCTCACATCGTGGGCTGCGCCGTCGGCGTCGACACGGCATCCGGCGGCCACCGAGGCGTACGCGAAATCTCCGACCCGGGGGCTGAACTCCTCGAACACGGATCGGAACCCGCCTGCGGGGGCGGTGAACCTCGCCTCCACCAACACCTCGTCGGGTGCGGCGGCGGTAATCAGCGGCGCGATGAAGAACTCAGCGGCCGGCACCGTCCGTTCGCCTCGCACGCTGCGCAGGACGATGTCGGCGTCGAGCGCGGTGGCCACCACGCCGAGCTCGCCGGCCGGGTCGGCGTGGGCCAGGCTCCCGCCGAGCGTTCCCCGCATGCGGATAGGCAGATGTCCGATGAGCGCGGCCGCCTCACGCACTGCCTGCCATCGGCCGTTCAGTTCGCAGCGTTCCAGCGCGGCGTGGCGGACCAGCGCGCCCACCCGCAGGCGACCGTCGCGCTCGTCTATCGCATCGAGTGCAGGCACTGCGCCAATGTCGATCACATGGCTGGGGCGGGCCAGCCGGTAGGCGAGCAGCGGCAGCAGGCTCTGCCCGCCGGCCAGCAGCTTGGCGTCGTCTCCGGCTTCGCCGAGCAGGGCCAGAACCTCCTCGAGCGACTCAGCCGCCGCGTACGCGAACGGCGCCGGCTTCACGGCGACCTGCGGCGGGTGCTCTGGAAGTCGAGCGCGGCCTGCACGATCCCGACCGCGCCGGTGCAGCGACACAAGTTCGACGACACCGCCTCCACGATCTGCTGGCGGCTCGCCTCCGGTTCGAGCCGCAGAAAGCCCTCGATCAGCATCAGGAAGCCTGGAGTGCAGAACCCGCACTGCAGGGCGTCGTTGTCGTCGAAGGCCTGCTGCAACGCTCCAAGATCGTCGCCGTCACACAGCGACTCGACCGTCTCGATGGCGTGACCCCGGCCCTGGACGGCCAGCATCAGGCACGAGCGAACGGGCGCGCCGTCGATCAGTACCGTGCACGCGCCGCACACCCCGTGCTCACATCCCAGATGAACGCTCGTGAACCCCTCCTCGCGCAGCGCGTCGGCCAGTGTCCGCCTTGGCGGGGCGTGAGCCTGCCGCGCCTCGCCGTTGACGGTCAGGTTGACGGCGACGGACTCATCGGGTGCGAGCCATCCAGCCATCGGGCGCTCACACGGCGATGTCGGCGCGGTCCGCCAGTTCCCGTAGGAGCCTGCGGTACAGGATGGATCCGGAGTCGGCCAGCTTGAGGTGGAGTTCCTCGCGAGGGTCCAGCGGCAGTTCGGCCGGGTCCTGAGCCTCGACCACGATGCGGTCCTGCTCCATGACTTCGTGGAAGCCGGCGCCGAAGGCGGCGTCGGGCGTGTCGAAGGAGTGGTTGCGCGACAGCCACACGAATATCAGCGTCTCGGCGGTGTCGGTGGGCGAAGCGATGAAGGTGATGGTGGTGACGTCGCCGGCCTTGGAGTCGCCCTGTTCGGACCAGGTCACCCCGCCGCTGGGTGCCACCACCGACTTGCGATCGTGCAGCGTGAAGGGCAGGTGCAGCGTGTAGTCGCGCAACAGCACGCTGTCGTCGTAGGCATAGCGCATGCCGTCGTCGGTGGTCTCCACCTCGAAGGGCTTGATGAACGGCCCGTCGGCCAGTTCGGTGAAACCCTCGTGTACGAAGTTGAAGTGGGCGAAGTCGATGGCGTTCTCCAGCATCCGGCCCGCTGACGACTGCCAGGTCCACGTCCCCACCATGAACACATGCCAGTCGTCGCTGGCCCAGTCGTCGTCGGGCCACGGGGGCATATCGGCGACGGGCGTCTCGAGCGCGACCCACACTGCGCCGTAGCCGTCGCGCACCTGGTAGCGGTCGACTCGGGCCTGGCTGGGGATCGCACCGTCGGTGCCCAGAGCGGGAATGAAGGCCACCTTGCCGGCGCGGTCGTACTGCCAGCCGTGGTAGGGACACATCAACAGCCCGTCGCGGATGCATCCACCCGACAGGGCCACGCCGCGGTGGACGCACTTGTCGCGCAGCGCCACCAGACCCTCGGCGTCGCGGTACAGCACGATGTTCTCACCGAGCAGCTTCACCTGGGTGGGCTCGGCCGTGACCTCATCGGACACCGCGACCGGATGCCAATAGCGCCTCAGCGCTGACTCAAGCATCGGTGCCATCCTTGTGCGCAAACCTGTCAGGGCGCCTTGGACATGTCGACGATGGCGGCCACCATGCCACCGCCGGCCGGTCCCTGCTGCAGGGCCGCCACCGAGCAGTACACGGCCGGATCGCCGATGGCGGCCGCGGCCACCGCGCCGACGGCGCCCTTGGTGTGGTGGGTGTGGTGGATGTCGGAATCGTTGATCGACACGAGCCGGCGGCCCCGCAACCGGCCCGACGGGTCGGTCTCGCACTTGATGAAGCAGTTCACCACCGCGTCGCCCAGATCGCTGGGATGGGGGCGCTCGGGAAGGTCCAGTCCGGCTGAGCGGATGGCGTCGTAGATCCCGTCGAAGTCGAGGGCGTCGCGCATCACCGAATGGCCGATGCGGAAGTCGCCGCCCGCACCGGCCTTGTTCCCGACCACCACGATCTGGGCGGGATCCTGCTCGACGCCCGACGAGCACGACGCCACCGACGAGTACAGGTCGAGGTCGTTGGCGATCTGGTCCTGGCGGGGAAGGTCGAACTCCCCGACCGCGTAGCCGATCCCGAGCGCCGCGGTGGCGTTGGACACCGCCATCGACTCCATGGTGTCGGTCATCACCACATCTTTGCCCCGGCTGCGGGCGTCCTCGATGCGCTCCCGGGTGAGCAGCGGGGTCTTGGACTGCACGAAATGGACGTCGGACTCGTCGGTGATGCCCGCATCAGCCATGGCGGCCCGAACACCGTCGGCCACCTTCTCCACCATGGGCAGCCGGCCGATCTCCTCGGGCCGGATCGGCTCGGACATGGCCACCCCCACCGCCAGCCGCTTCTCGTCGCTGGGGCCGCCGTCGCCGGGGACGCGGGCGAAGACGTTCATGTGGGGCGCGATCACCCCGTCGGTTCCTCCCGACCAGACGATCGGCATCTGGTCGATCTCCGCGGGTGAGCGGGTGCCGTGGGTGATGAGGAACTCGCGCAGCATCCGGTCGGCCAGGATCCGCGAGAAGTCGTTGACCCCGCCATTGCCTTCGGTCTTGCCGATGACGCCGATGATCTGATCGGCGGTGAACGCGCCGCTGGAGGTCTCGGCCAGAAGTCCGTCGGTGTCGGTGACGAACTCGAAGGGGATCTTGCGAACAACTATGGGCATATGTCGGTCTCCTGTGGTGGTCTGAATCTGGGGGATCACATGGGGATCGGCGGGCGGGGGGCGCTAGGTGTCGGCTGCGTGGTCCACGCCGAAGAACAGCGCCTGCAAGGCGGCGTCCTCGAGCACCTCCTTGCTCGACACCGGCCGGTCCAGCACCCCGGCCTGCATCACGTACACCCGGTCGCAGTGGGGCAGACACACCAGCGGACTCTCCTCGATCACCCACAGCAGAGTGGTCCCGGCATCGCGGATGCGCAGGATGTCCTGGATGCGCTCGGCCACGATCGACGGAGCCAGTCCCGTCGTCGGCTCGTCGAGGGCCAGGAAGCGGGGTCCGGTGATCATGGCGCTGGCCAACGCCAGCATCTGGCGCTCGCCTCCCGACAGGGTGCTGGCGTTCTGGTTCATCCGGTCTCGCAGAGCCGGGTATGCCTCGGCCACCTCGTTCACCCGTCGGCGGATCTCGACCGGGCTCGATCCCCGCAGCGCCACCGCGAGGTTGTCACGCACGCTGAGGTCGGGGAAGGTGTTGTGCTCCTGGGGCACATACCCCATGCCGAGTTCGGCCAGGCTGTGGGCGGGATGGCGCCGCAGGTCGGAGCCCTCGAAGCTCACCGACCCGCCCGCGGGCAGCAGCAGCCGGAAGATCGTCTTGAGCAGGGTGGACTTGCCGGCGCCGTTGGGTCCCACCACCGCCACGATCTCACCTGCGGCCACCTCGAGGTCGACGCCGTGCAGCACCGGGAAGCCCCCGTAGCCGGCCTCGAGGCCCTCGACTCTCAGCACGGTCTCGCTCACGGCTGCTCCTCACCGAGATAGACCCGCATGACGTCGGGATTGGCGGCGATCTCGGAGGGAGGCCCCGATGCCAGCAGCGCGCCCCGGTCGAGCACATGCACCTCATCGGCGATCTGCATGAGGAACGACAGGTTGTGGTCGATGATCAGGCTCCCTAGCCCTCGCTCGTCGCAGAGCCGCCGCACGAGCTGAGACAGCCGTCCGATGTTGGCGGGGGCGACGGCCGCGGCCGGCTCGTCGAGCAACAGCATCTTGGGCTCGGCCATCAGCGACCGGGCGAATTCAAGCAGCTTGCGGTCGCCGGCCGACAGCTCGTCGGTGCGGACATCGAGCAGATCGGCCATGCCCAAATCGGCGGTCAGCTCCTCCGCCCGGGCCTCCGACGCGCGCTCATGGCCCCGGGCCCGACGGCCAAGTCCGAGAGCCTGCACGGGCGTCTCCACGAAATGGGGGGTGGCCGCGGTGAGCAGGCTCTCACGCACAGTGAGGGTGGTGAACCCGACCGGGGTCTGGAAGGTGCGGATCAACCCCAACTCAGCCACTCGCCATGGCGGCAGCCCGTCGATACGCCGGTCGCCGAAGCTGATCGATCCTCGATCGGGGGGATCGAAGCCGGTTATGGCGTTGAAGAGGGTGGTCTTGCCCGCGCCGTTGGGCCCGATGAGCGCAGTGACCTTGTCCTGGGGCATCACCGCCGACACGTCGTCGACCGCAACCACACCTCCAAAGGTCTTGCGGACCTCGGTGAGTACCAAGTCCATTCCGGCGCCTGTCAGTCCGAGGCCTGAGCCGCGGCGGTCGGGCGCGAACTCGCCGTTGCGGCGCGGCCGCTCGCTCGTTCGGCCTGTGTTCGGCGGCTGCCGAAGGAGTCGCGTTCTGAGAACAGGCCGTCGGGACGGAAGCGCAGCACCAGCACCAGCAGCAGCCCCACCAGCATTGGCTCGATGGCGACGAGGATGTTGATGTGGGCGGGGTCGACCTCGATGAGCCCGACCGCCTCGGTGAACACGATCAGCACGAAGGCGCCCGCCAGGCCGCCGCGGATGCTGCCCAGACCGCCGATCACCAGCGCCGTCCACACCGTGAAGGTGATGCCGGGTGCGAACAGCTGCGGCGAGATGGCTCGGATGTAGAACAGGTACACCGGCGCGGTGGCCCCGATCAGGATTCCGGCCAGCACGAAGGTCTGGATCCTCATCCGGTTGACCCGCTTGCCCAGCGCGAGGGCGACGGCCTCGTTGTCGCGTGCGGCCCGCAGCGTCCGCCCGAACGGGGAACTCCCGATCTGTCGGGTGACGAGGTACATGACGGCCGCGGCCAGCGCGGCGATGACGAGCAGCACATAGTTGTAGTCACGGCCGGTGACGAAGCTGTCGAAGGGGCGGTTGATGTTGGGTATGCCCAGCGTGCCCCGGGTGAAATCGGCCTGGATGACCACCAGCTGGCGGATGATCTCCGCGAAGGCCAGCGTCGTGATGAGGAAGTACTCGCGCCTTAATCGGAGCGCGGGCGCGCCGATGGCGAAGGCCACCAGACCGGTGAACAGTGCCGACAGCGGCCAGGCCACCCACATAGACAATCCGGGCGCGAACCGCATGCCGAGATCCGGGTCGGCGGTGAGGATCACGTAGCAGTAGCTGCCCGCGGCCAGCAGCCCGGCGATGCCGAGATCCCACATGCCGCCCCAGCCGGACTCGACGTTGAGCGCCATGGCCAGGCTGGCGTAGATCGCCGCGAGCGTCAGCACGCCCACCCAGAAGATGGGATTGGTCATAGCGTTGCCGCCCCGGCTCTGACGGTGGCGATCATGTGACCACCGCGTCCTTGCGTCGCTGGACGGAGAGGATTCCCTCGGGCCGGAGGATCAGCACGGCGACCAGCACCCCGAAGGCCACCACCGGCCGGTAGGCGGTGGGGATGATCAGCGCGGACACGTCCATCATGATCCCCAGCAGCAGCCCGGCCAGGATCACCCCGGTGATGCTGCGCAGGCCTCCCAACACCGCCGCGGCCAGCACGATCAGGATGTTGTGCCAGCCGATCTCGGTGTTTACTGAACCCAGCACGCCGAGCATCACGCCGGCCATGGCGCCGAAGGCCGAGCTGATGAACCAGATCGTGTTCGACACGCTCCGTACCGGGACGCCCCGCACCCGGGCCAGCTCGTCGTTGCTGGCCACCGCTCGGATGGCCCTGCCCAGCCCGGTCCCGTTCAGGAACAGCTGGAGCGCGGCGATGCTGCCGAACGCCAGCCCGATGATGACCAACTCGTTGGTGGCGATGCCGATGCCCGCGAAGCGGTGCAGACTTCCCGACACGTTCGGGTAGAAGCGGGCCTGGGTGCCAAACAGCGCCAGGATGCAGGCGTACATCATCAGCGCCAGCCCGATGGATGTGAACAGCAGCACGGTGCCGCCCTGATGGCGCACCGGCTGGAAGAACACCGCCGACAGCACCACGCCCAGAGCGCCGAGGCCGACCACCGTGATAGCTCCGGCCGCGAAGATGTTCATGCCGTAGGTGTCCACCAGCACGACGCCCACGAACGCGCCCAGCGCCATCATCTGTGCGTGGGCGATGTTGAGGAAGTTCTCGGTCTGGCGTACCAGCGCGAAACCGAGGGTCGCCACGGCCAGGATGCTGCCGGTGACGATCCCGAAGACGACGTTTTGCACGGTTGTCTCCCCGCAGGCTCGCGTGTTGCTCAGGAAGGCTTAACCAGCGAGGGGTCGAGCTCGATGTACTCGCGGACGCCCCAGTCCCCGCCCTCAACCTGAATCACTGCCATCACCGGCGACAGCAGGTTGCCGACGCTGTTGAGGTTCAGGTTGGAGGTGGTGCCGTGGTAGTCGATGTCGTTGCCGGCCGCGAGCTGGGCTAGGCCGTCGGCGTAGCTGAAGACCTCGACGCCGGGCGGGTTGGCAATCTCCGGGATGGCGGCGGCCACTGCCGCGCCGTCGGTGGTGCCGGCCTTCGCGGTGGCCAAGCCCAGGATGATGTACTGGTCGTACTGCCAGGCGTCGTAGAAGGCGATCTCGGGCGGATCGCCGATCTTGGCCTCGAAGCGGGGCACGTAGGCGTCCCAGGCAGGGTTGGCCTCGGTGTCGTAAGCGGTCGCGCCGACGATGGCGGAGGCTCCCTCCACGCCGCTGACGATCTCGGCTATCTCCGGGCTCAGCAGGTCGGTGGTGAAGATCATGGGAACGTCGGTGTAGCCCCGCCGCTGCCACTCGTTGAGTATCGGCACGCCTGTCTCGAAGCCGGCCGCGAGGTACACGGCGTCGGCGCCCGACTCGAAGGCCTGGGCTACCTGGGCCGAGTAGGTGGCCTCGCCCGCATTGAAGCGGACGTCTTCGGTGATGTTGCCGCCCATCTGCTCGGTGAAGACGCTCTTGAACACGTTGGCGGGACTCTCAGTGCCCTCGCTCAGCTCGACCAGCATGGCCACATTGCTGTAGCCCTCGTCGCGGGCCACCTGGGCGCCGACGATGCCGTTGTCGGTGTCCGACGGGATGATTCGGAACACCATGTCGCCGCCGGTGTCGTCGAGTTCGGTGGTGCCGCAGGTGCTGCAGATCGTGGGGATCTGCAACTCGTGCACTGTGTCGAAGATGGCGATCATGCCGTCGGACTCGATGCCGCCGAGAGCATGGATACCGTGGACCTCGGTCAGCTCGGCGAAGCCCGATACCGCGCCCTCGGGCGTGGATCCGTTGTCTTCCACGACCAGTTCGACGCTGCGGCCGAGAATGCCGCCGCCCGCATTGAGTTCCTCGACGGCCACTTCCGCGGCGGCCAGAGCCCAGTGGCCCCAGGGGCCGTAGTCCCCGGACTGTCCGTTGAGGAAGCCGTACTTGACGGGCCCCTCCTCGGCAGCTTCATCGCTGTCTCCGCTGCAAGCTGCAGCCAAGAGGCCGACTGCGAGCAGCGCTACGAGTATCCGCTTCACGTTTTCTCCTTCCGATGCGGCGGCGCGACGGCCCCCGGCGGGTGTGGGATAACCAATGCTTGCACGATTTTGCACCGTCGGGCTACACGGGCGGGAAACGTCCGACAGATCGGCGGCTTGGACACCGGGTCAAGACGGCGGAATATAGTTGCGCGAACGGCGAGCCGAACGGAAGGGCACACCGTGAGCAACCCGCTGCGCCAGTACTGGCACCCAGTCGCCGCCGTCGAGGAACTCGACGCCGGACCGATCAACACCACCCTGCTGGACGAGGACCTGGTGGTGTTCCGCTCCGGCGGGGAGGTGTATGCCCTACAGGACCTGTGCATACACCGGGGCACGCCGCTGTCGCTGGGATCGGTGAACGCTGAGGGCTGCATCGTGTGCCCCTACCACGGCTGGACCTACGACGCCAGCGGCAAGTGCGTACACATCCCGTCGCAGCCGCCGGACCGCCAGCGCATCCCGTCGCAGGCGCGGGTGCCCGCCTACCGCACCGCTGAGCATTACGGGCTCGTCTATGTGGCTCTGGAGGATCCGGTTGCGCCCGTTCCGGAGTTTCCCGAGTTCTACGACGACGGCTTCCACATGGTCAGGCCCGGCGAGTGGACCTGGGAGGCCAGCGCGGCCCGCTTCGTAGAGAACGCCATCGACACGTCGCACCTGCCGATCGTGCATCCGGGTCTGCTGGCCGACGCCTCGGCCACCGTGATCGCTCCTTTCGACATGGAGGACACCGACCGGGGCTACGCCTTCTCGGCGAGGCGCCACGACGTGGACGAGGCCATGTTCGGCGACGCCGACGAACTCGTCACCCAGAAGACGTGGGTGGAGATCCCGTTCAGCTGGCGCCTGCTGATCACCGCCGAGTCCCAGAGCACGGTGGTGTTCATCGCCAACCAGCCGATCTCGCTCAAGAAGGTCCGCTTCTGGGAGTTCGTGGGCATCAAGGGCCGCCAGGACCAGACCGACGACGAGATCATCGCCTTCCACCAGAAGGTCATCGAGCAGGACCGCCACATCGTCGAGAACCAGAAGCCCGAGATGCTGCCGCTGGACATCACCGCCGAGCTGCATCTGCGGGTGGCCGACGAACCCGCCCTCGAGTACCGGCGCCGCCTCGCCGCGGTGGCCGGCGCCGAATATGCCTGAGGGCCCCGCCCGCAGCGCACACGACAAAGGAGCGTGCCCATGACGAGCACCATGAGCCTTGAGTGGCCCACCGACGACTTCAGCCGCATCCCGTTCGGCGCCTACCTCGACGAGGACATCTACGTGGATGAGCAGGAG